>CADBTD010000038.1 GCA_902797535.1 uncultured Ruminococcus sp.
CAGATCGGGAGTCTTATTTCCATCAGCTAATACAATATCGGGAACAACTCCTAAAGATTCAACCGCTCTTTTCATTGCAAGCATTGCGCAGTTAAGAATATTATATTTTTCGATCTCAGCAACTGATGCAGTTTTGATAGACCAATACAGAGCTTTATCTTTTATCTCATCAAAAAGCTTTTCTCTTTTCTTAGCTGTCAGCTTTTTGCTGTCGTTTATACCTTCTATAACTGTGTCGGGAGCAAGTATAACGGCTGCAGCAAAAACATCACCTGCAAGCGGACCTCTACCGGCTTCATCAGTGCCGCACAAAAGAGGATGATCTTTATAATACTCTTTGTCAAAATCATGTAAAGTTGTGATTTTATCAGTCATATTGGTCTCTCCAAAGAAATTCTGCCCAGCTTTCCTGCGCGGAATTCATCTAACAATGTCGCTGCTGCCCGTTCGGTATTGATCTCTCCTCCCGAGATAAGAAATCCACGTTTTTTTCCAATGCGCTCAAGGATCTCAGCGCCTTTGACGCATCCCATCATTTCATCATCATTTTCGGGAAGCTCATTTAAAGAAATGCCATACCTGTCTATCAGGGAATCGGGATAACGATCAGCAAGCAACTCAGAAAGTCTGCAGGCCAAATATTCAGCATCAAGTATATCATCTTTCACAGCACCTGTAAATGCAAGATGTTCGCCAACCAGCTTATCATCAAACTTAGGCCATAATACACCGGGCATATCAAGCAATTCAGTGCTATCGTCAAGAGTGACCCACTGCTTACCGCGAGTAACGCCCGGACGGTCTTCAACTTTAGCACGTTTAGAACCGGCTAATCTGTTTATAAATGATGATTTGCCGACATTCGGGATACCGACTATCATCATACGAATAGGTCTGCCATGCATACCTTTTGCTTCCCATATCTCTACCTGTTCAGCCATCAGATCTTTCAAAGCAGACTTGAACTTATTGATATTCTTACCGCTTCTGCAGTCTGTAGCAACAGCAATAACATTATTTCTTCTATAATAGTCTATCCACTGCGAAGTGACTGTTTCATCAGCAGAATCAGATTTATTTAATAAAATAAGTCTTGGTTTTGCACCAACAAGCCTGTCCATTTCAGGATTTCTGCTGGAATAAGGTATCCTTGCATCAGTTATTTCAATAACTACATCAACGAGTTTGAGATTAGACTGCATGATCCTGCGAGTCTTCGCCATATGCCCGGGAAACCACTGAACTCTTGTTGTATCGCTCAAACCTGTATCTCTCCTGTCGAAATCATTTTAAAAATCCGATATTTCCGGGATTTTTACTGCCATTGTAGTCTTTTCCTATGTAGAACCTGAACCACGCTTTTCCGAGAATATCATCATATTCAACAAAACCTACATCTCCTGCTCTGCTGTCACGAGAGTTATTACGATTATCACCCATAGCAAAAACAGTACCTTCAGGAACTTCATATTCATACTTAGAGTCACCTAAGCAATATGCTCCGTCAAATGTAGTGATGCTGTCAAACATATCAAGTCCGGCACCAAGATAGGATTCATCTAAAAGCTCACCATTTACAGTGACCTCATCAGAATTATAATCAATAGTCACTTTATCTCCGGGAAGTCCGATGCATCTTTTTATAAGAGTCTTATTAATACCTGGCGAATTAAAAACAATTATATCTCCTCGGTCGGGAGTATAATTAAAATGCATAAGAATAAGGCGCTGTGTATTAAATAATGTGGGATTCATAGAATCACCGTCAACAACGACCGTTCTGAAAAGGAAAATGAAGATAAGAAGGACCATGAAACTTGCAAAAACAAAGGATTCTATCCAGTCAAGTATCTCATCTATCAGATTAAATTCTTCCTCTTGTTTATCATTATTATTAGTCTTCTGTAAATTCATTTGTTCTGACATAGCAAATTGCCTCTTTTTCTTTTATTAGAATAAAACATACAAATTAATTATAGCAAATCTATCGTCGAATTTCAAGCATATTTGCATGATTTTTCATTTAATTAAGGCAAGTTCATAAAAGTTTTACAAATCCGTTTTTAAGCAAAGAACATCTTTTAAACCGATTATATATATGCTTATTATAATAATATAAAAAGAACAGCACATATGAATGCGCTGTTCCTATGACTATTAATCAATAAGATCTAGTAATCTGCTCTTAGGACAGCCGCCGATCTGTCTGCCTGCCACCTGTCCGTTTTTGAAAACGACAAAATTAGGTATACTGTCAACCTCATACTGCTGAGCAAGATCGGGTTCTTCGTCAACATTTACCTTGCAAACAAGAATATCTTTGCGTTCATCAGCTATCTCGTCAAGCAGAGGTGCCATTCTTCTGCAAGGTCCGCACCAGGGAGCCCAGAAATCGACCAGCATAGTCTTGCCTTCTTCAACAGCCTGAGAAAAATTTTCAGAAGTAAGTTCCATTGCCATATATATACACTTCCTTTCTAATATATATGATAGCTAGATCATCTTGATTTATTCAGCCGAAAACTGATCTTTGCCAACTCCGCAAAGTGGACAAACGAAATCCTCGGGAACATCTTCCCACTTTGTACCTGCTTCGATTCCGGCTTCAGGACATCCTTCTGCTTCATCATAAATGTATCCGCATACATCACAAACATATTTCATAATATTACCTCCAAAATTAAATTATAAAAAGTGGACAAAGAAAGTCTACTTTTTATTTTTGATTATTGTAACATATAATTATGATAGATCAGCATTTATTTTGTGTATTTTTTGTGAATTTGCAAGAAAGAAAATAGACCGTACAGAGCCAGTCGTCTCAATACGGTCTAAGTTGACTTTATTTACAATTATCAGATACGAGCAACGCCGGTATCTCTTGCTGCCTGAGCAACTGCCTTAGCAACAGCAGCAGCAACATCGCGGTTAAGTGCAGACGGGATGATATACTCTGCAGTAAGCTCTTCAGGCTTGACAAATTCAGCGATAGCCTTAGCAGCAGCGATCTTCATAGCATCATTGATATCACTTGCGCGAACATCAAGAGCACCGCGGAATATTCCGGGGAATGCGAGAACGTTATTGATCTGATTCGGGAAATCGCTTCTGCCGGTACCAACTACAGCAGCACCTGCTTCTCTTGCAAGGTCAGGCATGATCTCGGGAGTAGGATTAGCCATAGCAAAGATGATAGGATCGGGAGCCATGCTCTTAACCATTTCGGGAGTAACACATCCGGGAGCAGAAACGCCTATAAATACATCAGCGCCCTTGATAACCTCTTCAAGTGTGCCCTTGCGCATCTGTGCATTGGTTATCTCAGCCATTTCTTCCTTCTCGGCATTAAGGCCATCTCTTCCCTTATAGATAGCGCCCTTTCTGTCGCAAAGAACAACGTCTTTAAGACCCATTGAAATAAGGAGCTTGATTATAGCGATACCTGCGGCACCCGCACCGGAGGTGACAACTCTTATATCTTCTATCTTCTTGCCTGTGAGCTTAAGAGCGTTGAGCATAGCAGCAAGTGTAACAACGGCAGTACCGTGCTGATCATCGTGGAATATCGGAATATCGCAGATCTCCTTAAGCTTTCTTTCGATCTCAAAGCAGCGGGGAGCAGAAATATCCTCAAGGTTAACACCGCCAAAGGAACCTGCAAGAAGAGCAACAGTCTTAACTATATCATCAACTTCCTTGGAACGAACACAAAGAGGTATAGCATCAACATCACCGAATGCCTTGAAAAGTGCGCATTTACCTTCCATAACAGGCATACCGGCCTCAGGACCGATATCACCAAGACCGAGAACAGCAGTACCGTCTGTAATTACTGCAACAAGATTTGAACGTCTTGTAAGGTCATAGCTCTTATTGACATCCTTCTGTATCTCAAGACAGGGCTGTGCAACACCGGGGGTATATGCAAGAGAAAGATCATCTCTTGTTTCAAGAGGTGCCCTTGTGATAACCTCGATCTTGCCCTTCCACTGCTCGTGGAGTTTTAATGATTCCTTTGCGTAATCCATGATATTCATTTCCTTTCTATATTACACAGCAAGCTGTGTTAAATTCATATACCAAGTTCATCAATGACATTCTTAAGTGCAGATGCGCTCTTTCTGAGATCAGCACACTCATCTTCGTTAAGGTTGACCATTACTCTGCTCTTTATACCGTCATCACCTATTATGTAAGGAAGACTTAATGCAACATTTTCAGTGCCATATGCACCGTCAGTCATACTTGAAACAGTCATAACAGCCTTCGAATCTCTGAGTATGCATTCGCAGATCCTGCTGACAGAAAGAGCGATAGCATAGAAAGTAGCGCCCTTGGCCTTGATAACTTCAGCACCTGCGCTTCTTACATCAGCCTCGATCTGTTCAAGCTGTTCATCCTCGACCTTCTTGTGCATCGACTCGAAGTATTCAGCCATAGACATACCTGCAATTGCGGTAAGTGACCACGGAACAAAAGAAGAATCTCCGTGCTCACCGAATACATAGCCATGAATACTGTCTGCTGCTATATCAAGTCTGTCTGCAAGAAGCGAACGAAGTCTTGCAGAGTCAAGCATAGTGCCTGAACCGATTATTCTTTCCTTCGGGATCTTTCCGAACTTGTTTACAGCATATGTCAGAATATCGACAGGGTTGCTGACAACAACATATACAGCATCCGGGCAATACTTGGTGATCTCGGGCATAACACTTTCGATAATACCGACATTGGTACGCGCAAGATCAATTCTGGTCTGACCCGGTTTTCTTGCAATACCAACGGTAATTACAACTATATCAGAGCCAGCAGTATCTGCATAGTCTCCGGAATAAATATCTACCGAAGGGCAGAAATTGATTCCCTGACGTATATCCATAGCTTCACCGGAAGCCTTAGGCTTGTTTATATCAACAAGCACCAGTTCAGAGCAAACACCTTTAAGTGTAAGAGTATATGCGATAGTAGCACCAACATTTCCGGCACCGAGCACAGTTATCTTACTTCCCTTTTTCTCATCTTTAATATTCACACTTTTCCCTCCGACAATATAATATATATTTCCAGATAAAACCATATTTTTTTGACAAGTCAAAAAAGCACGATTCAAAATTTATTATACAATATCCAATACAAAAAAACAATATAAATATAAAGTGTAACATCTTAATTTTTTATGAACACGAGCTGTGCTGCGTCGTTTAAAAAATAAATTGACATTGATTTTATTTTATAGTATAATATAGTTGGTATAAATACGGACCAAGTAAATTTATGCTCGAAAGGAGCTGTTGTATAATGATCAAAACGGTCAGAAATATACAAGAAGAAATAAATGAATTAAAATCGCAGAAGGATATATGCATCCTTGCTCACAGCTATCAAGGACATGAGATTCTCGAAGCCGCTGACTTTACAGGCGATTCATACAAGCTGAGTGTCGACGCAAGCAAAGTAAGCAATAAAAATATAGTTTTTGCGGGCGTTCACTTTATGGCTGAAACAGCTAAAATGCTTTCTCCCGAAAAAAATGTATATCTTGCTAATACTTTTGCAGGATGTCCTATGGCCGAACAGATGGAGCCCGAAATGATATCGGCTCTTAAAGCTAAAGAACCTGACAGAAAAGTTGTGGCTTATATCAATACTACTGCTGCCCTCAAGACAGTTTGTGACGTTTGCGTTACTTCCTCATCAGCTGTAAAAATCGTCAGCGCAATGCCCGAAAAGAAGCTGTTATTTATTCCCGACTGCAATCTTGGAACATTTGTCAAGAAAGCTTGTCCTGATAAAGACATAATGCTTCTTAACGGAGGATGCCCCGTTCATGCTGCAGTACGTCCTGAAGAAGTCAAGATCGCTAAAGAAGCTCATCCGAATGCTCTGCTGCTTGTTCATCCGGAATGCATACCGGCTGTATCCGAACAGGCAGACTATGTCGGCTCAACCTCAGGAATAATGGAATTTGCCAAAAAGTCAAATGCTAAAGAATTCATCATAGGTACCGAGATAAGCATTGCAGAACATCTTCAGTTTTCGTGCCCGGACAAAAGATTCTATGTTCTTTCAAAGAAGATAGTATGCCCTAATATGAAACTCACTACTCTTATGGATGTTTACCGTGTATGCAAAGCTATCGGTACCGATGAAGCCGCAGAAAACGAAATAATAATGGAACCTGAGCTTATCGAAAAAGCGAAAGTATGCATAAATGAAATGCTCAGACTGGGCGGCTGACATAATGGCCTGATCATAAATCTGTTGAAAAGGAGAATCAAAGTTATGGATATTGCTCATATCATGGAAATTATGACACTTGAGGAAAAAGCTTCACTGTGTTCGGGTGCGGACTTTTGGCATACTAAAGCTATAGAACGTCTTGATATCCCGCAGATAATGGTATCCGACGGACCTCACGGACTTCGAAAGAACGTTGATGGTTCAAATGATCCGAATGAAGCAATAGAGGCCGTATGCTTTCCTACTGCCGCTGCGCTTGCCTGTTCGTATGATCGTGAACTGCTGAAAGATATAGGCAAAGCGTTGGGCGAAGAGTGTCAGTCTGAAAAAGTATCAGTCATCCTTGGACCCGGTTGTAATATAAAAAGATCTCCTCTTTGCGGACGAAACTTTGAATATTTCTCCGAAGACCCTTATCTTGCATCTCAGATGGCTATATCACATATCAAAGGAGTGCAAAGCAAGGGAGCAGGAACATCATTAAAACACTTTGCTGCCAATAACCAGGAACATCGCCGCATGAGTGTATCAGCTGAAATTGACGAAAGAACACTGCATGAGATCTATCTTGCCGCATTTGAATCAGTCATTAAAGAAGCAAAACCTTGGACAGTGATGTGTTCCTATAATAAGATCAATGGGGAATATTCATCACAGAACAAATCTCTTCTCACTGATACTCTGAGAGAAAAATGGGGATTTGATGGTCTTGTCATGAGTGACTGGGGTGCTGTTGATGACCGTGTAAAAGGTATTGAAGCTGGACTTGATCTCGAAATGCCTGGCAGTATGTGCAAGAATGATAAGATGATCCTTAAAGCCGTTGAGGATGGAAAACTCAGCGTTGAAGCTCTTGACAAATGTGTAAAGAGGATACTTGAACTTATCGATAAAAGTCTTGAATGCAGAACTGAAATGGATTGGGATAAAGAACGTCACCACAAGCTTGCACAGAAAGCTGCTGAAAAGTCCGCTGTACTTCTAAAGAACGAAGATCATATCCTGCCCCTTTCAAAAACCGAAAAAATCGCATTTATCGGTGCATTTGCCGAGCAGCCAAGATATCAGGGCGGCGGAAGTTCCCATATCAATTCCTTCAGGACGGTTTCAGCATTAGAGGCAGTTGATGGATGGGAAAACATAACCTACGCTAAAGGCTTTTCCCTTGACAATGACGAGATCAACACGGAACTTGAACAACAAGCTGTAGAAGCAGCTATGAACGCCGATAAAGTCGTTGTTTTTGCCGGACTGCCCGACTCGTTTGAATCCGAAGGCTTTGATAGAAAGCATATGCAGCTGCCTCAATGCCAGATAGACCTGATCGATAAGCTTTCTGAGGTCAATCCTAACATCGTAGTAGTTCTTCATAACGGTGCACCTGTAGAGATGCCTTTTGCAAACGGTGATGAAGATTCAAATAGCGTCAAGGCAATACTTGAAATGTATCTGTCGGGTCAGGCCGCAGGCGAAGCTGTTGTCAGGATCCTTTTCGGAGAAGTTAATCCATCGGGAAAGCTCGCTGAAACATTCCCTCTTCGCCTTGAAGACAATCCATCATACCTTAACTTCCCCGGTGAAGCAGATATCGTGAAGTACTCAGAAGGTATATTTGTTGGATACAGATATTACGAAAAGAAAAATATGGAAGTACTTTACCCATTCGGACATGGTCTTAGCTATACAGAGTTTGAGTATTCTGATATAAAAATATCATCTTATGAGATCTCTGATAAAAAAGCCTTTACCGTAGAAATGACTGTAACAAACTCAGGAAGCAGAGATGGCGAAGAAATAATCCAGTTATATATTGAACCGCTGAACCCAACAGTAATTAGACCTATAAAGGAACTAAAAGGGTTTGAAAAGGTCTTCCTGAAAGCCGGAGAAAGCAAGCGTGTGGTTTTCAGACTTGATAGTTCAGCTTTCGCATACTACTCTGATAAGATACACGACTGGCTCAGTGAAAGCGGATACTATAATATCCTTATCGGCAAAAGTTCAGCTGATATATGTCTTGAGGAACAAGTTCACTTCAATTCCTCAGTTCGTATACCTATTCTGTTCACGCTGGATAATACAGTAAGCGATATAAACTCCACTGCCGAAGGTAAAAAACTCTTCGAAGACATGATGTCTACTGTATTCGCTACTGCAAACGGTGGAGCAGACCAGCTTGGAGATAGTGCGAAAGAAATGGCAATGGCTATAGCAAACGATCTTCCTCTTCACGCAATGGTCAGCTTTACTGATAATCCCGATATTACCCGTGAAAAACTGCAAATGATGCTTGATAAGCTAAATGTAATAATAAACAGCAAATAACAAACAAAGACAGGTACGATCACATGATGTATCTGTCTTTGTTTATTGTGAATAAACGTAAAGTAAAGAGACCGACCTGTTATTCACAGATCGGTCTCTTTACGCAAAATGTATTAAAATATGGGGAACTAACATGCTGTTTTATTAACTGTATTAATTATACAGCATATCGTGTTTTCTTGCTCACCGATTATTGCGCACATCATGCCGATAATTGCGAACTTTGAATATAAATAACAATAATTTGTTGTTTGACCGCAATAATCGTGTGGAATAAATTCATACTATGTATTATAATATATGTATAATTTTCTCGGAGGTAAAGAATATGGATTTTTCTGAAATGTGGCTTGATATAAAGCCGATCGAAAACATAGATATCAATTCCGTTTCGATCACCTGTACAAGCAGGGAAACTGCTTCATCTGCCGCAGTATGGGAATTACGCAACTCATTTTCAAGACTTCTTCCTGATGTAAGGTTTACCGAACGTGATGCTGATTATAAGATCAAGATCTCTATAGCACCTATGGATTCACCTGAAAGCTTTACGCTTTCTGCTGATAATAATGGAGCATCAATTGTCGGCGGGGGCGGAGCAGGTACTCTTTATGCCGCATTTACGCTTTTAAGAGATATCCGTCTTAACGGATTCAAGACACTGAACATTTCCGAAACTCCGTCTTTGCCTTTAAGAATGATAGATCATTGGGACAATATTGATGGAAGTATAGAAAGAGGATACTCAGGAAAGTCATTTTTCTTCGTAGACGGAGAACTAGTAATAAACGAAAGAACAGTGCAGTATGCACGCTTTCTTGCATCAATAGGCATTAATGCTTGTGCCATCAATAATGTTAATGTTCGCTGGGGTGCTGAAATGCTGATCACCGACAAATATGCAGAAAAACTCTCGGCATTAGGGGAATTATTTGAACGTTACGGAATAAAACTATATATATGTATTGATTTTTCAGCGCCGATCTCTGTAGGAAAAATGGATACTTCCGATCCTTTGGATGAAAAAGTGCAAAAATGGTGGAAATCATGTGCAAATGAGCTGTTTTCCAAAGTAACGGGTCTTGGCGGTTTCCTTGTTAAGGCCGACTCAGAAGGTCAGCCCGGCCCCTATGCATACGGCAGAAACCACGCAGACGGTGCAAATATGCTTGCAAAGGCAGTAAAGCCATTTGGCGGCAAAGTGATATGGAGATGCTTTGTATATAACTGCGCTCAGGACTGGAGGGACACTGAAACTGACAGAGCTTGTTCTGCATATCAGAGCTTTTCACCTCTTGATGGAAAATTTGACGATAATGTGATACTTCAGATAAAAAACGGACCTATGGATTTTCAGGTTCGAGAACCTGTTCATCCGCTTTTCGGGGCAATGAACAATACCAATATAATAGCAGAAGTTCAGCTTGCACAGGAATATACCGGCCAGCAGCGTCATGTATGCTGTTTGCTGCAGATGTTCAGAGATTTTCTTGACCACAGAACCTATTGCAATGATGACAATGATACCGTAAGCGATGTCATTTGCGGTATAGCTGCTGTATCAAATACAGGTGATGATCACTGCTGGACAGGAAGCGAACTTGCGGCCGCAAATCTATACGGTTATGGAAGATTAAGCTTTAACAAAACGCTGAAAGCAGAGGATATTGTTGATGAATGGGTAAAACTTACATTTGAAAATAATGACGCTCAAAGTATAATATCCGATATCCTGCTGAATTCTCACGATGCATATGAAAAATACACTGTCCCCCTTGGGATCGGATGGATGTGCAAGCCTAATGTTCATTACGGACCCGATCCATGGGGATATGAATTTGACAGATGGGGAACATATAATCGTGCAGACAGAAATGCTGTAGGTGTAGACAGAAGTTCTGAAGGAACAAGGTATTCCCTGCTCTATAATGAGCCTCTTCGCACTCAATATAACTCTGTTGAAACTTGTCCCGATGAATTGCTGCTTTTCTTTCATAGAGTACCATACGATCATAAGCTTAAAAATGGAAAAACGGTGATACAGCATATATACGATACACATTTTGAAGGATATGAAAAAGCGAAATCATTTGCAAAAGCATGGAAAACTCTTGAAGGAAAAATCGATGACCGCACATATGAAAATGGATGTGAACGTTTTAACGAACAATTAAGAAGCGCTAAAGAATGGCGTGATATCATCAATACTTTTTTCTATAGATTTTCAGGTATAGCTGACGAAAAAGGCAGAAAAATTTATTGATAACATAAAAGGGTCCGAGATGAAACTCGGACCTTTTTTACAGATAAGCTCTTACATCTTTACATAGTTTTTCTTCACTGCGAATTACCTTCTTCGTAAGAGACTTGATCTCAGAATCAGCCTTACTGTAATCATTCAGATACTGATTGAGTTTTTTGACCCCCATATTGCATCCGTCAGTCAGAAGTTCAGCTGCTGCTTTGTCATCATGTTCTGCAGCCATTTTCACATTAGTCTTGATAGTGCTCATTGCTTTTGCTATAGGATGCGGTTCTTTTGTATCGCAGCCATATCTCAGCAGCATTTCATGTGCTTCGCCTCCAAGCTGTTCATGTTCTTTTCTTGCATCGCTCATAACAGTACGCAACTCAGTATTATCGATATCATCAATTATATCATCGATAGATGACATCCCCATCTGTATGCCGGCATTTGTTTCCCGGAGAAGTCTTACCGAATCCTGATCTGTTCCATTCATAAAAACAGCTCCTTTCATGATAATAGTTTTACCGGAAAGAAGCTGAAATATTCATTATACAAGAAGGCAAACTGCAGTTGATGACATCCCTTCACCGGAACCGGTAAAGCCTAACTTTTCCTCTGTCGTTGCTTTTACTGATATCTGCGAAACATCAATTCCACAAGCCAACGAAAGATTTTCTCTCATCTTTGTTATATGCGGTGCAAGTTTAGGCTGCTGAGCTATCACCGTTGCATCGATATTTCCTATCTCATAACCTTTATCCCTTATTACAGAGCAAACTTTTTTCAAAAGTACAATGCTGTCGGCATCTTTAAATGCAGGGTCATTATCAGGAAACAGATGACCGATATCTCCAAGTGCAGCAGCACCAAGAAGAGCATCCATTATCGCATGAGTAAGTACATCAGCATCAGAATGACCAAGGAGACCTTTCTCATATTCTATCTCTACACCGCCAAGGATCAGCTTTCTGCCTGCACAAAGCCTGTGAACATCATAGCCCTGACCTATCCTCATATGTATCACCTTAAACCTCTCTATAGTTGCCTAAATATTTAAAATATTTTAATTCCGTTTCAAGTTCCCTGATAAGCTTTATGACATTGGGAGATTTTATTGAACCTTCAAAATCCAGATAAAACAAAACGTCAAAATCGGTATTTGCTATAGGTCTTGATTCGATTTTTGTCAGGTTAAGACCTGCAACAGAGAATTTTGTTAAAAGTCTGTAAAGAGCAGAAGTCTGATGCGGTAATCTGAGGGATACCGATATCACATCTGCTTTCTCATCGATCTTGTGCTCCTTGGATATCAGAATGAACTTGGTGAAATTTGATTTAGCATTGTTTATTTTCCTGTCAACGATCTTCATTCCAAGTTTTTCAGCACAGATCTCAGAACATATTGCCCCATAAGGCTCGGGAGAATCATTTACAAAAGCAGCAGCAAGAGCAGTATTTTCATATGGTCTTGTTGAGTATCCATGCTCTGC
>CADBTD010000039.1 GCA_902797535.1 uncultured Ruminococcus sp.
AAAAGACGGTAAAAACGCTTCAGCCTGCGCTTGAAGTCGTTGTCTTTCCGCTTTATGAGCATCAGCAGTATGAATATCACCAGCGATACGGGCAGTATGGCCAGACCAATGATTATGAGGATCTCGCCCAGCGAGAATGACAGCTTTTCGGTCAGAAAAGCAAACGGAGTGGTGATTATGGGGAAAACATACCGCTGATAGAATCCGAAGACGTCCTTGCTGAGTACAGGGGCATATTCATCCATGAACCAGTATGCGCCGTTGACAAGTCCGCAGAATACAAGCAGAAAAACTATTGCGGTCACCTGACCGTTTTTACGGCGTATCTCTTTTTTGACCTGCTGCATTTCGTCCACAGGGTACACATCCTTTCAAGAAACGGGCTTATCAGAACAGCCCTGAAATATTTCCTTCGTTATCGACATCTATCGAGTATGCGGCAGGAGCCTTGGGAAGTCCGGGCATTGTCATGATGTCGCCTGTGTACACTACGATAAATCCTGCGCCCGATGACAGCTTCATGTCACGGACAGTTATCTCAAAGTTTTCGGGTTTTCCGAGCTTTGTCGGATCATCAGAAAGAGAATACTGCGTCTTTGCAACACATATCGGCAGGTCGGTCTTGCCGAGTGCCTCTATCTCCCTGAGCGCCTTTTCAGCCTGTGCGGTATATATAACGCCGTCAGCACGGTATATCTCACGGGCTACCTTTTCTATCTTCTCCTTCACGGGAAGTGCGGTGTCGTAAAGGGGAGCGTACTCCGACTTCTTTGTGTCTATGGTGTCGCATACCTTCTGCGCAAGGTCCTTTCCGCCTTCGCCGCCCTTGGCGAATATCTCGGCGAGCGAGAACTGTACGCCTGCTTCTGCGCATACCTCCTCGATGACCTTTATCTCGGCGTCGGTGTCGGTGTGGAAACGGTTTATCGCAACAACTACCGGCACGCCGAACTTGTGCATATTCTCAATGTGTGTGCGCAGATTTACAGCACCCTTTCTCAGTGCCTCAACGTTTTCCTTGGTAAGGTCGGGGCGTGCAACTCCGCCGTTGTATTTGAGTGCGCGGATAGTTGCCACAAGCACTACACAGTCGGGCTTCAGACCTGCATAGCGGCACTTGATGTCAAAGAACTTTTCTGCGCCGAGATCCGAACCGAATCCTGCCTCTGTGATGGTGTAGTCAGCCAGCTTCAGACCCAGCTTTGTCGCTCTTACCGAGTTGCAGCCGTGAGCGATGTTTGCGAAAGGTCCGCCATGCATGATAGCAGGTGTGTTTTCAAGTGTCTGTACAAGGTTAGGCTTGAGAGCGTCCTTGAGAAGTGCAGCCATAGCGCCGCAGCCGCCCAGCTGACCTGCGTAAACGGGGTTTCCGTCCAGGTCATAGCCTATGAGTATCCTTTCAAGTCTTGCCTTTAAGTCTGCAAGGTCGTCTGCCAGACAAAGTATAGCCATTATCTCGCTGGCAACTGTTATCTGGAAACCGTCCTGACGGGGGAATCCGTTGACCTTTCCGCCAAGACCCACTATTATCTCACGAAGCGCACGGTCGTTCATATCAAGGCAGCGCTTGAAAAGTATGCGGCGCTGGTCTATGCGCAGGGGATTTCCCTGATGTATCGAATTGTCTATAAGCGCGCAGAGCAGATTGTTCGCAGCGGTAATGGCGTGCATATCTCCCGTGAAGTGAAGATTTATGTCGTCCATGGGGACTACCTGTGCATATCCGCCGCCTGCTGCACCGCCCTTGATGCCGAAAACAGGTCCGAGGGAAGGCTCACGAAGCGCAAGTATAGCTTTCTTGCCTATTTTGGCCATAGACTCTGCCAGACCTACAGAAATGGTGGTCTTACCCTCACCTGCTGGGGTGGGGTTTATGGCGGTAACGAGTATCAGCTTGCCGTCGGGCTTGTCTGCGAGCTTTGTGTAAAGCTGCTCTGAAAGCTTTGCCTTGTAATGGCCGTAGGGCTCAAGGTCCTCCTCGTCTATCCCGAGACCTGCTGCGATCTCGTTTATTTTCAGCATTTTTGCCTGCAGAGCTATCTCTATATCAGATAACATATCATTTTTCTCCTTTATCGTTTATTCGGGCAGTGCCCATTATGTCAAAGGCTGCATCATGCGCCTTGTGTTCCTTATTGTACCTGTATTTCCGTGAAGTCGTCTTCCAGCTCGGTGATGACCTTCCATTCACCGTTCACCTTTACGATAAAACCGTTGGGCATATCATCCGTTGAAAAAGCCCATGCGTCCTCGATAACAGGCACCTGAGCATTTTCACCCTTTGTACGGTGTACAGCCTCGCTCAGCTTCTCGTTCATCTTGTCGGTAAGTTCCCCTGCTTCAGCTGTGGCATAGAGCTTTATATCGATCTCTTTAAGATCTGCCTTGCTGCTGAATACATTGTCGGTGATCTCCTGCTCGCTGTCATATAAAAGTGAAGCGTCGGTGTATGTCATCATGCCCTTTGCATCGAGAAATTCCTTTGAACCCACTGCAAGGCTCACAAGTTCGAGCAGCTTCATTCCCGACAGCTTTTTGTCGGTACACGGCTGATAGTCGGGCTTGAAATCGGTCTTTACGCAGTGTACTGCGTAGACTATCTTTTCACCGACATTTTCCTGGGTGATCGTGCCGAAGTTCCTGTCGAGCGAATCTGAAACGCTTCCGCAGGAAGCCGCCGTCAGAGCAAGCATGAGCGCTGTGACTGCTGAAAGTACTCTTGTTTTCATGTTTTTGTTCTCCTTTTATCCTTTTTTCCTTTTTTTGAAAACTCAGCTGCGGTCTCTCAGTATCCTTACCGAGATCACACGGGTGCGCGGCTCGCTCATGATAGCATAGCTTACCTGCTCGCCGTCCTCCATGAAATTCCTGAGTATCTCTTTGAAACGTGCTTCATGTTCATCTGTATCTGTAAAATAAAGCTCGTCTATGTCGTTGTACAGCTCTCCGTCAAAGCAGAGGAACCGTATGGTGTCGTCGGGGAGCCCCCCTGCAAAGCACAGCGCCGCCGCATTGTAAAGCTCGCTGTATACGTCTGTGGTGTATCCCAGCACAAGTCCCTCACGCTCGAAATAGCTGCCCGTTTCATCCCAGGCATTCGGCTCGGGCATATATGCGTTGGTGTCTTCGGTGTGTGATATCGCAAGCACGCCGTCGCTCACAAGAAAATAGTCGTATCTCTTGTTGTCCTTGTAAAGCGACCCGGTGGGGTCATCCCATGTGCAGTCCACATTGTACCACTCGCCGTCTAAAAGCACCTTGTTCCACATATGCGACTGTACAAGTCCGTCACTGTCCACAGCACTTCCGCTGACGGGTACGGCAGTTATCCCCGAAAGCTCGCAAAGAAGCTGGAAAGCCTTTGCATAGCCCTCACAGACTGCATTACCGTCAACAAGCGCCCCGTATGCAGTGTGGGCATAGGGCGCGTCCGATGTATATGTGCATCCGAGCACTATAGTGTCGTGGAAGTACTTCACTTTTGCATAGTCACTGTCAAGAGATGCAGCGTCTGCGGCTATCTGCTTTGCACGCTTCATGAGCCTTGCGTATTCCGAAGCGCCGTCTTCTCTTGTGCGTGTGTACGAAAGCACTATCCTGCTTACACAGCTGCTTTCGTCAACGTACATCTTATAGTCGCTTTCCATAGCGTCGGCACAGACTCCCGTCATGGTCACCATTTCAAGCAGATCTCCGAAATCGTCCGATGATATCACACCTTTAGGGAGCTCTATCGACTGAGTATAGGAAAACATACCCTCGTAAAGGGTGCGGTATATCTCTTTTATGCGTTCCGGCCTGTCCTGAAGAAACAGCTCTGCCGCACGGGTGTTCGGCATCGGCTCTGAGAATGCAGATGTGCTTTCCTGTGCACCGTCCTGCTGTTCCGCAGATGCCTCTGCCTGAGTGATAGACTGCGCAGCAGCGGTTTCTTTCCGCTGTGATGTATCTTTGCCGCTTTCTGCCACTGCCGCCGATGAACAGGCACAAAGCAGTGATGCCGTTAAGCTCAGCAGCAGGGCAGCTGTTTTATTTTTCATCGTGTCCAGCCGCCTCCTTTATGTCTGTATCTTTCTTGACGGCACGTAATTTTTCTATCCTGTTGTCCCGTGCCGATATGACACGGAAGGTTATATTCTTGTATGTTGCTGTGGGAGTCTGTCCGTCATCGGGTATGAACCCGAGAAGGTCGGTCACAAAGCCTCCCATAGTGTCGTATTCATGGTCTTCGGGCAGGGGAGCGCCGAGAAGCTCCATGGCCTCATCGGGGTCCGCACTTCCGAGTATGTCGTAAGTGTGGGGAGTTATCTCCTCTATCTCCTCTTCCTCGTCCTCATCGTATTCGTCACGAATGTTCCCGACTATGCACTCCAGCAGATCCTCCATCGTTACAAGACCCGCAGTTCCGCCGTATTCGTCGAGCACAGCCGCTATGTGACGGTTGTTTTCCGTAAAGTAGCTGAAAAGCTCGCCGCAGCTTCCCGATTCGGGAACGTACTTTATCTTTCTGAGATATCTTGAAACGGGTATGTTTCCCGAACGTCCCTGTGTTACAAGGGGCAGAAGGTCCTTGACATACACCACGCCGCATATCTCATCTATCGTTTCACGGTAAATGGGTATCCTTGAAAATCCCGTTTCTACTGCGATGTTCACTACCTCTCCCACAGATGCGCCGAGTTCTGCTGCGGCTATCTCTGTGCGGTGGGTCATCACCTCGTGCAGCTCCAGATCCGAAAACTCGAATATATTCGATATCATCTCGGCTTCTTCTTCCTCGATACCGCCGTCTTCGCTCTGAGCGTCGATAAGCTGTATGAGATCCTCGCCTGTTTCGTCGGTTATCTCGGGCTTTACCCCGAAGACCGCCCCGAAGCCTTTCATCAGCAGTTCGCACAGCAGCGTATACGGTCTGAACAGCGTCAGCATAAAGCTGAGATATCCCACTGATGCAAGCGCAAAGGATTCGCCCCGCTCTCCCGAAAGCCTGCCTGTCTTTGCGGCTTTCCTCGGAAGTTCGGTACACAGCGTCATATAGATACTTATCAGCAGTATGAAGACTATCGCCGTTACACAGACCGTTTTTAACAGATGACCGTCGGCTCTGACCGTAAGAGACCCTGCGATAAGCTCATACAGCGGCTTCCACAGTAAAAACAGGTCAAGCGCGGTGACAGCACCGCAAAGCGTCTGTACGGAAAGCACCCTCGATCTCAGCAGGTCTGTTTCCTCCTGCAGGGCGGCTACCCTGCGTGCTTTTCTGTTGTCTTTCATTCGTTCCAGATGCGAGTCGGGAAAGCGTGCTGCCGTCTGCATCGAAAGCCCCAGCAGAAGCATAAACAGACTCAGAACGATATATACTGACAGTGAAATGATAAGATATCGTCGGTTGACGTCGTCCATAAAGGCACTCCTTTTACAATTATCCGAAAAAATAGTATACACTAATATTTTACACCATACCGCCCCTGCTGTCAAGTGCTTTTTTCCTCTGCGGCAGCAATTGGCAGCCGAAGCCCCGCATATACGTCAAAATGTGTAAAAAGGATTTTAAAAGCATATTAAAACTGGCACAAAATCTATTGACATATTGCACTTTTGTATGTTATAATTAAAATGCGTAAAATGTATCCGAGGGGCGAAGTGCGCTCTTGCGGCGGAAAACGTCCGTGAATATGGGACAAATATCATGCGGCTGTGCATCAGAATACGCCTGCCGCTGAAAACGGAGGAAACTGACATGAAGTATTACATTGGCATAGACCTTGGCGGCACAAATATCAAGGCAGGCGTTGTCACCGATGAGTTCGAGATAATCTCAAAGTCTACCTGCAAGACAAATCTGCCCAGACCTGCAGAGGAGATATGCGCGGATATGGCTAAGACAGCACTTGAGGCTGTTAAACAGGCAGGCCTTACAATCGATCAGATAGAGGCTGTGGGAATAGGCACTCCCGGCACCGCAAATTCGGATGAGGGCATCATCGAATACTCAAATAACTTAGGTTTCCTTGATTTCCATGTGGCAGACCTTATGAAGACTTTCATAGACAAGCCCTGCTACGTTGAAAACGACGCAAACGCTGCTGCTTACGGCGAATTTGTCGCAGGTGCGGCAAATGGCTCAAATAACGCAGTATGCATCACCCTCGGCACAGGTGTCGGCGGAGGCATAATCATCGACGGAAAGATATACTCGGGCAGCAACTTCGCAGGCGCCGAGATAGGCCATATGGTGATAGACCCCAACGGCCCGAAATGTACCTGCGGAAGATGCGGCTGCTTTGAAGTATTCTCATCCGCAACAGGCCTTGTAAGAATGACAAATGAGGCTATGGATGCCGATAAGTCTTCCGTTATGTGGAAGATGAAGGAAGATGACGGCAAGGTATCTGCCCGCACAGCTTTCAACGCTATGAGAGCAGGCGACAAGACAGGCTCAGAGGTTGTCGATAAGTACATAAAATACCTCGCCTGCGGTATCGCCAATACTATTAATATATTCCAGCCCGATATACTCTGCATAGGCGGCGGCGTATGCAATGAGGGCGACCCGCTTCTTCTGCCCCTGAAAAAGCTGGTGGCTGAGGAAGTCTATACCAAGCATTCAAAGAAAAATACCGAGATAGTCATAGCTAAGCTCGGAAATGACGCAGGTATCATAGGAGCAGCTTTCCTGGGACTTGCTCACTGATAAATCGGAGGTATCGGCATGGGATTTCTTGATAAGGTAGCTGATTTTTTAGACGACGGCAAACTTAACGGCTCGGCGGATAAGACAATGTTCACCGACGGAAAGAAAAAAGCTGACGAGCTTGCCCGGGCAAAGATGGCAGCAGCCGAAAAGTCAGGGGATGCATTAAGCCTTTCTGCCGAGATAAGCGTTAAATTCGGCACCGAACCTCCTATACCGTACCTTTCCGACGGCCGCAGCTGTTTTGTCAAGGTGGCAGGCGATGCCGTGATAGTGCCGCTGACAGAAGGCCTTACAAAACAGTTCATCGAAACGATAGTACGCACCGAGTTCCCGCAGCTCATAGCACAGAGCCTTGACGGGCTCGCTGCACAGAGCGTTCCCCCGGAACAGCTCAGCGTACACCGGCAGTCGATGACCGATTATGTATCGCAGCACTTCGATTCCGAACAGATGAAGATCGAAGCACTGATGATAAACGCTGTGATCATCGTCTGACGATCAATGTGATCAATTTTAATTTTCATATAAAGAGGGTATACAAAAATGGCTGAAAACAAATCATTTTTCTGTGAGGGTGCGGATAAAGCACCGCAGCGTTCGCTGTTCAATGCTCTCGGAATGACTCGCGAAGAGATGAACAGACCTCTCGTAGGTATAGTTTCATCCTATAACGAGATAGTTCCGGGTCATATGAACATCGACAAGATCGTTGAGGCTGTAAAGCTCGGCGTTGCAATGAACGGCGGTACTCCCGTTGTGTTCCCCGCTATCGCAGTCTGTGACGGTATAGCAATGGGACATCAGGGAATGAAGTATTCGCTGGTCACCCGCGACCTTATCGCAGACAGCACAGAATGTATGGCGCTGGCACATCACTTTGATGCACTTGTCATGATCCCGAACTGCGACAAGAACGTTCCCGGACTTCTTATGGCGGCAGCAAGAGTAAACGTGCCTACCATATTCGTATCGGGCGGTCCTATGCTCGCAGGACACGTTCAGGGTCATAAGACCTCGCTTTCAAGTATGTTTGAGGCCGTAGGTTCCTTCGCAGCAGGCAAGCTCGATCAGGAAGGTCTTGATGAATTTGAGAACAAGGCTTGTCCTACCTGCGGAAGCTGCTCGGGTATGTACACCGCAAACTCAATGAACTGCCTTACCGAAGTTCTCGGTATGGGCCTCAGAGGAAACGGCACTATCCCCGCTGTATATTCCGAAAGGATAAAGCTCGCAAAGACAGCCGGTATGCAGGTGATGGAACTCTACAGAAAGAATATCCGTCCCCGTGACATAATGACAGAAAAGGCTTTCATGAATGCCCTTACCGTTGATATGGCACTCGGCTGCTCCACAAACTCTATGCTCCATCTGCCCGCTATAGCACATGAATGCGGCATAGACCTTGACCTTGATATAGCAAACGCTATCTCGGCAAAGACTCCTAACCTTTGCCACCTTGCCCCCGCAGGCCATACCTATATGGAAGACCTTAACGAGGCAGGCGGCGTTTACGCTGTAATGAACGAACTTACCAAGAAAGACCTTCTCAATACCGACATCATCACCTGCACAGGCAAGAC
>CADBTD010000040.1 GCA_902797535.1 uncultured Ruminococcus sp.
ACAGCACGGGAGCTGTTTACTATTGCGCCGAGTCCGTTTTCATCGAAGCCCTTGGAAACGCCTTCTGCGCCGCCGCCCTGTGCGCCGTATCCCGGCACGAGGAAGAATGTATGCGGAAGTGCCTTTCTCATTTCGGCAAGCTGTTCGGGATAAGTTGCGCCCACAACTGCGCCCACGCCGCTGTAGCCGTACCTGCCCATTATCTCGCTGCCCCACTTTTCGCACATATCTCCCATAGCGGCATATATTGTTCTGCCGTCGTTAAGAAGCAGGTCCTGAAGCTCGCCGCTGGATTTGTTGGAGGTCTTTACCAGCACGAAAATGCCCTTGTCGTTTGCCTTGCATACCTCAAGCAGGGGTACGATGCCGTCTGTGCCGAGGTATCCGTTTACGGTAAGTGCATCTGCGCCGAAAGCAGCAAGCTGCTGACCTTCAACATCGGTAAAGCCGAGGTGTGCAGTTGCATAAGCGTCCATAGTTGCGCCGATATCATTGCGCTTGCCGTCGGTCATTACGAACATACCCTTTTCCTGGGCATAGCGTATAGTCTTGTAAAGAGTCTTGACACCCTCACTGCCGTACATCTCATAGTAAGCAGCCTGCGGCTTTATCGCCGGGCAGATATCGTGTATCTCGTCGATGATAGCCTTGTTGAATTCAAGGATAGCCTTTGCGGCAGCCTTGAGTGTCTTGCCGTGCTTTTCTATCTTCTTTTCAACGATATACTGAGGTACATATTCAAGTCTGGGGTCAAGTCCCACTACCGAGGGATTCTGGGTCTTTACTATATTTTCTATAAGTCTGTCCATTGACATATTACTTATTCTCCTTTCGGAAGGCTGTCAGGCAGTATATCTTCCATATCATTCCGCTTCATAGACCAACTTTCCGCCGCAGACGGTGTAAAGCACCCTGCCTTTGAAAGTCTCGCCTTTGAACACGGTGTTTTTCGACTTTGAGTGCAGTTTTTCGGGGTCTACCGTCCACTTGCATTCCGGGTCGAAAATGCACATCTCGGCGCTTTCACCCTCGGCTATCTTCACCGCAGGGAGTCCGAGTATCTCACGGGGCCTTACCGCCATGAGTCTTACTATATCCTCAACAGTGCATTTGCCTGTGTGATAGAAGTGCGTCAGCGTTGCCGCAAGGGATGTTTCAAGTCCGACAACACCGTTGGGGGCTTTGAGAAAATCTGCCTTTTCCTCAGCTGTGTGAGGAGCGTGATCGGTGATCACGGCATCTATAGTGCCGTCAAGCAGTGCTTCTTCAACTGCCTGTCTGTCGTCCTCGGTGCGAAGCGGAGGCGACATTCTGTACCATGCGTCGCGGCTGCGCAGCTTTTCATCTGTATACATGAAATAGTGCGGTGCTGTTTCGCAGGTGACCCTGACGCCGTCCTTTTTGGCGGCTCTTATTATATTCACGCTGCCCCTTGTGGACACATGGCAGATGTGGATATGGGCGCCGCAGCTTGCGGCAAGCGCTATCTCACGGGCGGTGATATAATCCTCGCTCGCCCTGTCCATGCCTTTGACGCCGAGTTCTTCGGAGACTTTGCCTTTGTTGATTATACCGCCGTTGATTATCCTGAGGTCCTCGCAGTGCGACGAAACGCACATACCGTTTTTCACCGAAAGCTCAAGTGCCTGACGCATAAGCTCGGCATTCTCAACGGGTCTGCCGTCATCGGTTATGCAGAAGACGCCTGCTTTTTTCAGCTCGTCATAGTCGCATAGCTCCTGACCTGCCATACCCTTTGTTATGCAGGCGGAGGTATAGACATTTATTCCTGTTTCGGCACCCCGCTGCCTGATATACTCAACAGTCTCGGGGGAATCAACGGGAGGCCTGGTGTTCGGCATAAGGAGCACGCCCGTAACACCGCCCGCCTTTGCAGCGGCAGCACCCGTATAGATGTCCTCTTTATGAGTGAATCCCGGGTCACGCCAGTGAACGTGCATATCGAACAGGCCCGGCACTGCGAAAAGTCCCGTGCAGTCTATGACTCTGTCGGCGGAAATGCCTTCACAGCTGCCTATCTTCGCTATCTTTCCGCCGTCAACGGCGATATCGGTCACTTCGTGCAGACCCGTCTGGGGGTCTGCCGCAGTGATATTTTTAAGTATCAGTTCCATTGAATGTCCGTTTCTAAGCTTTTATCAAGCGTTCTTGGTAAGGTCGCGTTCAGAGTTGTAAAGGTCGATGGTGTAGTCCTTCATGATGCACTCTACGAGAACATTTTCGCCAACGCCTGCGTTCTTTATAAGGAACTTGCAGGAGGGTTCTTCACCCTTCTTGAAATGCTCGCCGTCTCTGTCGAGAGTCTCAAGGTCGAAATTCAGTTCACTGTAGGTTATCTCGGCAAGGCAGTAATACTTTACATAAGGTACAAACTCTTCGGTGTAGTGGTCGGGGAGCATGAGGAGCTTGAACTTCTTTGAATTCAGGTCATGCTTGAACCAGCCGTCAGCTATGAGCTTATCGTTGTATGTGATCTGGAAGTTTCCGCCCTGGTCGAAGTAGATCTTATAGCGGTCTTCGTTCTTGCCTTCCTTATCGGGGACCTCGGTCCAGGGACCTGAGATGAGCTTTCTGCTCTCAGAGCCCGAAGCGGTATCGGGTGAACCGAGCACATAGGTGCATACCAGAACGATGAGGAACAGAAGTACTATAAAGAATACTGTGAGGAAGAATCTTAAAAAACCTTTTAAAACTTTCATGATCGTAATGTCCTTTCAAAAATCGTCAGTTGTTTTTCAGTATAGCGCCGGTATTGCCCGATGTAACGAGAGAAGCATAGCGTGCAAGATAGCCTGTTGTTATCTTGGGCTGTCTCGGCTGCCACTCAGCCTTTCTCTTTTCGAGTTCCTCGGCAGATACCTTTACGTTGATGGTATTTGCGGGGATATCTATTGAAATGATATCGCCGTCCTTAACAAGGGCTATCGGGCCGCCTACTGCTGCTTCGGGGGAAACATGGCCGATAGCTGCGCCTCTTGTTGCGCCGCTGAAGCGTCCGTCGGTGATGAGTGCTACGGATGAACCGAGTCCCATACCCATTATTGCGGATGTGGGGTTGAGCATCTCTCTCATTCCGGGGCCGCCCTTAGGGCCTTCATAGCGGATGACAACAACGTCGCCTTCGCTTATCTTTCCGCCCTTGATAGCATCGATAGCGTCTTCCTCGCAGTCAAAGCACTTAGCAGGGCCTTCATGCTTGAGCATTTCGGGAGCGACTGCGCTGCGCTTTACGACGCAGCTGTCGGGAGCAAGGTTGCCTCTCAGCACTGCGATACCGCCTGTTACCGAGTAAGGATCGTCGATAGGTCTTATTACCTGAGTATCCTTATTCTTTACGCCCGATATGTTCTCGCCGACGGTCTTGCCTGTGCAGGTGATGATGTCGGTATTGAGAAGGTCT
>CADBTD010000041.1 GCA_902797535.1 uncultured Ruminococcus sp.
ATTCCGCCGAGGATATAGCTGTTCTTTGCGATACCGTTCATGAGATGGAAAACGGCAGTATACAAAGAATATCATAATATATATTTCCTGTCGGAAGTTTTCCGGCCGCTGCATATTTACAGATAATACGCATATGACAAGAGTCCCGGCATCAGAGTGTTGCCGGGACTCTTTGTACACATATCCCTATGATCATATTACAGTGTTTTGTGTAAAAACATTTCATTCAATTGCGGCTGACAGGCAGCAGTCCGATCCTGTCCCTGTATTTCAGCAGAAATCCTGCAAGCTCCTCGGAAACTGCGGTTTCCTCATCATCGCCTCGGCGGACCCATGCACTGTTTCTGCCGCTTATATTCAGCTGATAGAGCGTGCCGTCATCCGCTTTTAAAGTGTATTCGGGCATACCATCATTCGTGACGCTTGAATAAAACAGCGCTTTCAGCTTGTCCTCTGCCAGCTTTCCGAGCAGTTCATCACTCTCACGGACAGAGTACAGCTTGTTCCCGGCGAGCCAGCTAAGCCCCTCCTTTTCCTGTTTGCTCAGATCGTCCGTTTTTTCTACTTCGGCATTGATATCACCATCATCGCCCGCAAGCAGACAGCGTATAACGACATCATCGAGATATTTTGCCGAAAAATCCTCTGTTTCACCGATAACACTGACGAATGTGACATCTTCAAGACCGATGGGATAGCTCTCGCTCACATTTCCCGACCATGTGATGTTCAGCAAAAGTCCTGCATGGTCCGAGCCGTATTCATCGAAAATATCAGCATTTACTTCCGGAAGTGAAAAGCTCGCAAGACCGTATGCTTCACTGACTGCATATCCCGATCTCGTGCTGCTGTTGTACTGCACCAGCTCAAACTCCGCCATCGTGCCGTCAAGATCATCCGAGGTCACAGTGACAGTGCCGTTTTCCCTGAAATACTCCGCAAGCTCTCTGCCGTTGTCGGGCTCGCCGTTTCTGTACATCACGCCGTCAAAGCAGATATAGTTTCCTGTCATTGTAAGACTGTGTATCCTGCTTATCTCGATCGCTGCGTCAATATCGAACATATACCAACCTGACATACCGGGGTCCTCACAGGGAACACCCTCTATCCGTGAAAGCATTTCCTTGACCTTGTCGAGTTCCTCGCCTTTGACTGTGTACCGGGTCTCGTCAAAATCCCTGAAGGTCATGGAATAAGTGAAGTGCTCAAGAAAATCGTCCGGGAAAACACGCTGCATCCCGCTGCCGTTCACGCTTTTTTTGTCAGATGCTGACAAGCTCTCACCCTCGGAAGCGTCGGTCTCAGCAAGACTTGCTGCCGAAGGCTCATCAGTCCTCACATCTCCTGCCCAGCCGCCGTGCATCGAAAAAAATACGATAGGTATTCCGATAGCCGTGACCGCCGCTGTACTGATAAGTGCTGCCTTGACCGCAGATATACTTTTGACCGATGCACCTGCTTTTGCCGCTGAAGCGGCATACTTGCTGTCTATAGTGCTGTGCAGCAGTGCGCCCAGGGGTGCCGCACAGAATGAACCGCTTTTCATCAGCGTTTCGACCTTTGCTTTTATCTTCCTGCGAGCATCAAAAAGCCGTTTTGCCGCAGCACTCTCGCTTATGCCGAGGGTCTTTGCGACTTCTTTTACCGACTGCTCGTTGTAGTAATAGAGTATCACCGCTGAACGGGTCTCGGGAGTCAGACCGTCTATTATGGCTTTGAGCTGTTCCTTGCGCTGCCTGTTTACGGCATAGTCCTCGGGAAGTTCTATCGGGTCATTGAGTCTGCTGTCAGCTATGGCGATCTCCCGTTCCTCCTCGCTCTCAAAGTGAGCGGTACGGGCGTTATCCTCACCGTGACGGATACACTTTCTGTAAGCGATAGAGTACAGCCACGCCCCGAAAGCCTCGTCCGTTTTCAGACTGCCTATATTCTTCATGGCATCAAGGAACGTCTCGGAAACGATGTCCTCCGCAGTCTCCCTGCTGCCAACGTTTTTCAATACAAATAAATGCAGCCTGTCCCTATAGTCTGCATACAGACGCTCAAATGCCTGTTTATCTCCGTTTTTTGCCGCATTTATGATCTTAGCCTGTTCGGTCTTATTCATATGTCTCACCATCGCTTTCGCTGCCAAATATCCTTTTATATAACCTTTTTTTGTCCTCGGCATCAAGAGCACATTCCTCAGCCATTATCAGAAGTATATCCTTTATCAGTTTATCTATCGTTACTTCCATACAGCGTCCTCCATATATTATATCCGTTTTGCTGTCTGTTGTAAAGTGCGTTCTGAAGTGCAGAATATTACCGTGACTCCCGCAAATTCGGAGAAATGAACAAAAAACTCGTGAAGAATATGTAAGTCATGACAATGTGCAGATGAATGCTCCGAGGCTCTTTGTTAGATCCTTCCCGGAATAAATTTATACAGCTTTCAACACACATATTAGTTTTTTTAGACAAAAAATAAGGTATTTGTATAAATATATTATTATTTACTGGACAAAATGAGAATAATATTGTATAATAAATATATTGTATGATAAAAAGGGGAGTGAAGACTGTGTATCAGAATACGCTCAGGATATATATATTGAGTGATGATCGTAATATCGAAAGTGTGCTGAAAAAAGTCGAACCGCCCGAGGACTGCTATTTTTCCTTCGTGACGGCAGGCTCTGTATATGAGCTGGGAACACTTCCTCCCGACAGCGCAGTGATAGTAGACGGACTTGATAAAGCAAGCGACTCACTGCTTTCCTACGGTAAAAAGCTCGTTCTGCTTGCTGAGGTATCCGAGGCTGATGATGCTGATGATGCACTGCTTTTCCGTGCCGACGCTATCTGGCTCATGCCCGATGAAAACCTCGATGAACGCCTCCTGACAGCTTATTTTGAGGCACTTGCGAATCAGATGAAGACCGACGCCGACTACCGCAGACAAAAGGTCTGTCTTGAAACAGCTATAGACTCTATCCCCGACCTCGTGTGGTTCAAGGATACAGTGGGTTCTCATATGATGGTGAATGACAGCTTCTGCCGTGCAGTTGAAAAATCCAAGGAACAGATATATAAACGGGGTCATTACTATATCTGGGATATCCCCCGTGAAGAATACGATAAGGGCGAATACGTCTGTCTTGAGTCTGAGGATATCGTCATGGATGCCCGCAAGACCTGCCTTTTTGACGAAAAGGTCAAGACCAAAAGCGGTATGCGCCTTTTCAAGACATTCAAATCTCCGCTTATCGACCGTGACGGAACTATTTTCGGTACCTGCGGTATCGCACAGGATGTTACCGATTCCTCAAACGTGCGCGGAGAAATGGAAGTCCTTATCGACAGCCTGCCCTATGCAGTGATTTTTGAGGACGCAAGCGGCGATGTGCTGAGTACAAACAGCTATTTTGAAAAGTATTTCGGAAGCCCCGATAAGATCATAGGCAAAAAATACTCCGAATGGAAACATCTTTACTTCGGTGATAATCTTATAAATATCGCCGGCAGGGAAGAGATAAGAGTTGATGTGGGCGGCGAAGAACGTGTTCTCGTCTTCAGCGAAGAACCCCTGCATGATGTGTTCAGACAGCATATCGGCAGTATAGGCGTTTTCCGTGATGTCACCCTTGAACGTCAGCTTGAACGTCAGGCAAGCGAGACCGCTAATGTCGATTTCCTTACGGGTCTTGGCAATATGCGCAGTTTTTCCGCAAAAATATGCGAGCTTAAAAACAGCCCCGAGATAACCCTTGTGGCTTTCGATATGGATCACCTTGCCGCCGTGAATAAGAAATTCGGCCACGTTATAGGCGATGAAGCACTGGTGATAACCTCTCAGGCACTGAGAAGCTGCTTCTGGGGTTCACTGTTGCTGCGTGCAGGCGGTGATAAGTTCCTGGCAGTATGTACATCGGAGCTTGACGAAAGTCAGGTGCGTGCCCGTGCAGAACGTGCCCTTGAAATGATAAAGCAGAGCTTTGCGGCGCATAAACAGCTGAAAGAACAGACTGTCAGCGCAGGTGCGGTAAGGGCTTACGCTGATGAAGGCTATGATTTTGACCGCCTTATGCGTGAAAGCCTCAGCGCTATCAATGCCGCCAAGGCTAAGGGCGGCGACTGCTTCTGCTTTTACGGCGAACAGTTCGACGATGATGATATTGATATTTAAATGCTTTGAATGTGCGGTATCTGTGCCGCACATTTCTTTGTTTGAGCATAAAAAAATCCCCTGCACAAAACCTGCGCAGGGGTTGATGGCGGAGACGGAGAGATTCGAACTCTCGAGCCCGTTTAAGGGCTAACGCATTTCGAGTGCGCCCCGTTATGACCACTTCGATACGTCTCC
>CADBTD010000042.1 GCA_902797535.1 uncultured Ruminococcus sp.
CTCAAAGGAAGAACGTCATTCATCATAGCACACAGGCTTTCCACCATCAAAAACTGCGACAGGATAATGTATATTGACCGCAAAGGAATAACCGAATGCGGCAGTCACGATGAACTTATGGCGAAAAAAGGCGATTATTATCATCTTTATACAGCTCAGCGTATGTAAAAAACGCCTGCGGACCACTTGACCCGCAGGCGTTTTGTATTTTTATACAAAGAATTTTTTTTGCAGTGTTTTCCTCAGTGCGGGGCTTATAGCTATGACTATCAGCAGGATACCTATAAGCAGGCACGCAGCAAACGGATATATCGACCACACGAGCCTGTCATTCAGACCGAAGGTGCTGTTTAGCAGCGTTTCAGTCAGCAGCATCGCACCGCCGCTGAGTATCACAGCACCGCCGAATATGTAAAGATAACCCTTGCCGACATATTTGCACAAGGCTACTACCGCAGTGCATATCGCCGCCGAGCATCCCACTGTAGGGAGCGCAAAGGTAAGGAACCAATCTCCTCCGAAGCGCAGGTTCATATATAGCAGGAACAGCGCTGCCGCAGCAAAATCTATGGGTACGAAGACAACGGGATTAGGTCTTTTGAACCAGAAAGGCAGTACCATAAATGTATATGCCACCAGAACTGCTCCTATCACTATGCCTGACCAGGTGACCGCACCGCTTACACTGATATTACAGATAAGCGGAAGAACGATACCAAGTATGAACACAGCGGTCACTATGAAAAGACCTCCCCAGCGGCTCACCGTCTGTTTTGTGCGCACGGGATTATCCGGAAACAGCGGATCGCCATGGGGTATCTCAAGGTCGGGATGATAGACCCTTGTTCCGCAAAGAGGACATTTCTCCTCACTTTCCGCAAGAGCAACTCCGCATTTTATACAGTACATATCATTATCCATCCTCTCTGCCGTAATTCGAGCTGAGCGTGACTTTAAGCCCGAGGTCACGCAGTGTAAGGAAAAATCTCTGCTCAAGCACAGGCTCTTTTATACTTCGTATCATGGCGATATACAGCTTTCCGCCATAGGAAAGCATAGCACAATTGTTGGGAGAAGTGTGCTGTACGCCGAGGGTAAAGCCAAATCGCTGAACGTACTTGGCCATCTGCTCGGGAACTTTGACTACACCGAGATTCGACATAGTGATACAGCTTTTCTTTTCTCCTGTAAGATTATACACTATTTTAATTCCGAGATTCTTTATCCACAGGGGAAGTATCTTCAGAAGCATTATCTGTTCCATTTTTACATTGGCACGTATCCTTGCCGCCATTCTTCTCGGATCAAGTTCAAGTGACATCTGATGATGTATGTCCTTCATCATTTCTTCAAGGGTCATATCACCAAGGCGGGGGTCTATGCCCGGGGTAACGTACAGCACGAAATTTCTGAGAGTTTCGCTTGGGAACATACGTCTGAGATTCGTGGGCACAAGCACCTTGACGGGACGCTGTTTTTTCTTCGGTGTGCGCTCGGACTGAATATCCATGAAAGACTTTATCATAACAGCAACCATGAATTCGGTCAGAGTCACGCCGTGTGAGCGAGCCATAGACAGAGCCTCGGAAGCGTCGATCTCAGCAAGTATGATATCTCTGAAGCCATCATCAAGCGGTGTGCCTTTAAGCTGAAAAGATGTGGCTTCCTTACGCTTTGCACTGACGTTTCCCGCATATTTCGGAAAATCGTCGGTAAGCTCTTCATCACGAGGAGCTTCTTTTCTGTCAAGCACCCCAAGCTCACAGGGTATCTTCACTCCCCTGCTGAGTTCGATATACTGTGCAGCAAGAGTCTTTAAGAATATCATCCCGCTGTTTCCGTCAGCTATGGCATGGAAAAATTCCACCGCTATACGGTTTTTATAGTACAGCACACGGAAAGCACATTTTAGTATATCATCAAAAGGCATATGGGTCAGCGGATAACTGAAATCGGGCATAACTTTCGGGGCACGCTCTATTTCTTCAAGATAATACCAGAATGCAGCACGACGGACACGGACCGCTATCGAGGGAAAGCGCCGCACAGTATGGTCAAGTGCCTCCTGCAATATCCAGGGGTCTATCATGCCGTCGAGAGTTACCGACAGTCTGAAAATATTGCTCCAGTCACGGCGTTTTGCCGCAGGATATATCTTTGCTGCATTATCAAGCTTCATCCAGCGCAGCTGTCTTTTTTTCATCAAATCACCTTATCTGAGCATCGGTATTTTTTCAAGCAGATGCAGGTATTTTCTTTCTACCGTAAGGTCGGCGCAGATACCGTCTTCGGTGTATTCCTCGGAAGCCACTCTGCCGAGAGTGCGTATCCTCGAAAGAAGTGACGCTTCGGTATACGGAAAAAGAAATCTTCCGCTTATGGTATCATCGGGCAGCGCCTTTGCCACAGCCTCAAGCAGTTTGTCAAGCCCGCGTCCGTGCTTGGCGCAGATGCATACTGCGTCGTCGCCGGCCGCATCAAGTGCCTCGGGAGCAAGGTCGCATTTCGAGAATACCGTAACTGTGGGTATATCGTCACAGCCCAGGTCGTGAAGCAGTCCGAGGGTCACCTCGGCTTTTTCCTTGCATTCGGGGTCTGACACGTCACAAAGGTGTATCAGCACATCTGCGGACGCCGCCTCTTCGAGAGTAGAACGAAATGCCTTGACAAGTTCATGGGGAAGCCTGCTTATAAGGCCTACCGTATCTATCATCAGCACTTCCCTGTCGTCGGGCAGGATAACTTTTCGGGAAGTGGTATCAAGTGTCGCAAACAGCTTGTCTTCGGCAAGCACACCTGCATCAGTAAGTGCATTGAGAAGAGTTGACTTGCCTGCATTGGTATATCCGACTATAGCGCAGGTAAGAACATCATCCTTTTTCCGGCGCTTTCTTGCGAGCACACGGCGCTTTTCGATAGCTGAAAGCTCATTTTCAAGTGCTTTTATACGGTTTCTTATGTGGCGCTTGTCAGTTTCCAGCTTTGTTTCACCGGGACCTCTTGTACCTATGCCGCCGCCCAGTCGTGAAAGCTGTACGCCTTTGCCTGCAAGGCGGGGAAGGCGGTATTTATACTGTGCCAGCTCGACCTGCAGACGACCCTCATGAGTTGCCGCACGCTGTGCGAATATATCAAGTATCAGTGTGGTTCGGTCTATGGTATGGGTGTCGGTGATGCGCTCGATATTGCGCACCTGCACCGCTGTTAGTTCAAGGTCAAATATTATCTGGTCGGCTTCCTCGGCTTCACAAAGCTCTTTGAGTTCTGCAAGCCTGCCCGAACCGAGTGCCGCAGCATTGTCAACGGCAGGACGCTTTTGTATAAGCTCGGCGACTACCTCGGCGCCCGCTGTCTTTGCAAGCTCGGCAAGTTCGTCCATAGAACTGTTTGCGTCAAATTCGCCCGTATCTATGCCTACAAGTATTACTCTCGGCGGACGTATATCTGTTTCGGTCATTTATGCGTTTTCCTTTCGGCTCAATAATCTATTTTATTATACCACAGGTACAGACAAACGTCAACCTTGTACACATTGCTGTGATATATTTGTCACATCAGCCTTTTTGTTGTGCAGTTCTACAAAAGTGATAAATTTATCACTTTCGGTATTGACAGGCATGGCGTAATGTGATATTATTGTAACAGGAAGTTACAAATAAATCACTTTTCTGATAAAAAAAGACGAGAGGAAACAATTATGCAGACTAATGACAAGATCGAAAGACTGAAAAAGAAGCTGTCGGACAAAACACTCAAAAGATCAGAGCGCAGGGAGTTGATGAACGAATTATACCGTGAAAGATACAAGATAGACCCCCGCAAGCCGATATCGGTGAGAAAGCAGAAGATACTGGATGCTGTTATGAATTTAATTTTAGGAGCAGAGTTCATGTTTATGGGGATATCCGGCATGATGGACCTTAATCATACGCATCATCAGCTCAATCTGATACTTTCTATCGGCTGGCTGGCAGCGCTCATCGGTTTATCCGTGATATACACTCACACGACAGCAAAATACAAAAAGGAACCGGAAGACGAGCTTTCGGCGAAAAACACATCTAAAGCGTATGCGACAGGCTATACCATAATGTCATTGGTCGTTTTGCTGGCTGCGTTTGTGTATTTTGATATTTCAGGGCAGGATGTTTTTTATTTCAGGAGAAACTTTGCGGTGTTCCTCATAGCAGGATACACATTTCTGACACGCGTGGTCTGCAATGTGATCTTCCTTATCCTTGAAGGCAAAGAAGACTCAGAAGAGGAGGAATGAGTATGAATAATTCAGATCTGATAAAAAATGATAAGAAGCTGAATGAACTGAAGGCCCGATATAAACAGAAAGATCTTTCGCGTGATGAGCGTTATGCCATAGCCGAAGAGATACGCCGTAAAGCCTACAGGATAGATACCCGTCCTTCCATGTCGCTGAGAAAGTCAAGTCTTATCTCGGCTGTGGTCTACTTTACGATATTTATGGGAACGATACTTATTGCAATAGAAGGAAACATAAATAAAAACGATTCTAAGCTGTGGAGCGCGGCGGTGATGATCATGGCCGTGCTTGAGATAGCAGTGATGGGATACGGTGTATTCATGTGGTTCTCTCATAAGGTCGAGCCCGGGGACGAGCTTTCACGGCTCAATACGATAAAAGCTGACAGCATAGCGGTATGGAGCATTATAATACTGATATTTACGGCAGCATATATCTATATGACATTCACTGATCACCCGCTGCTGACCTTTGATAAAAGTACGATCTTTTTCTCACTGTGCTCATTTGTTCTGCTGCACAGCGCACTTAGGAATCTGCTGTTTCTGTGGCTCGACCGTAACGGCGTATCAGCCGACGTGGAGGAATGACGCATGGCTGAATTCACTACCCGATTAAAGGAACTGCGTGCATCAAAAAACATGAAGCAGGGCGACCTTGCCGAGCTTGTCGGAGTGCGGCGTGAGACAATAATACGCCTTGAAAAGGGGCTGTACAATCCTTCACTGAAGCTCGCTGTGGATATAGCAAGAGTTTTTGGCTGTGCAGTGGAGGATGTGTTCATTTTCCCCGAAGATGACGAAGAATAGTATGCGCATTTTCTTAATAAGATATTAAATAAATATGTATGAGATTGACAAAACGGTTGTTCTGTGATATAATAAATCAGTCAAATTGATGTTTTGGGGTTATAGCTCAGTTGGTAGAGCGCTTGCTTCGCATGTAAGAGGCCAGGGGTTCGACTCCCCTTAGCTCCACGAACGTTGAGCCTTTCAGTACTGCTGAAAGGCTCTTTTGTCATAACTGAACAGAAAGGAAAAGAAATGGAGCAGCAGATAGACGAAAAACAGATAAAAAAAGATATCTACGGAGAACTGAAACACGCAAAGGCAGGGTTCATATTCGGGACATTTATAATAATATGGGCGGTCATACTTACCCTGCTGATGACATCGGGAAAGAACGGAATGCCTTTCAGTGGTGCGAAATGGTTTCTGATAGGCGGCGGAGGCATCGCACTGTTCCTTATAGCTTTAGACGGCATACAGGAACTTGTAAGGAAACCGAAATTTGAAGAGAAAAAGCGCCTGCTTGAGAGCACTCCCGTAAAGGGTGAGGTCATAGAGATCCGCGAGTATAGGAACAGCGGTCTTACCGAACATCAGATACCTCTTGGCGGTCATACCATTGTTGACGATAAAGGCAATGCGACCCGTGTCGCATCATATAAAAACAGGACTTTCCGCCTGCTGGTGAAGTACTACGACAGATCTCAGTACAGTGATATGTATATGCTGTCAAGAAGCATACCCTTCAAGCAGCCGGATATCAAAATCGGTGACGAGGTGGATGTTTACCTTTCGGGTGACGGTAAAGCAACAATAAAAATACCTGGAGTTGATAAATAATGAAATACTATGATATAGGCCTTAATCTTTTCTGCAAACAGTTCAGCGACCCCGAAAAGATAATCGCTGACGCTGAGGCTGAGGGCGTAAAATGCATACTCACAGGAAGTGACACTAAGGAAAACAAACTTGTTGCCGAATTTGTCGGGACACACGGCATATGGGGCACAGCAGGGATACATCCGCATAATGCAGACAGTGCCGACGAAAAGGCTTTTGCGGATATAGAACGCTACGTCACCGAAAATGACCGCATAGTTGCAGTGGGCGAGTGCGGCCTTGACTATGACAGAATGTTCTCGACAAAGGAAAACCAGATAAAATGTCTTGAAAGACACATAGACATAGCGACACGCACAGGCAAGCCGATGTTCCTGCACGAGCGTGAGGCCGCTGACGACATGATAAAATGCTTTTCACAGCACCCTGAGATATGCCGCAGAAGTGTGGTACACTGCTTTACGGGCAGGAGGGATACACTGGAAAAATACCTGTCTATGGGATTTTTCATAGGCATAACCGGCTGGATATGCGATGACCGCCGTGCCGATGAACTTCGTGACGCGGTAAAGATACTGCCTTTGGACAGAGTACTGCTTGAGACTGATGCGCCTTACCTTACGCCGCGAAATGTCAAGGGGCTGGGACGGGTGAATCTGCCGCAGAACATAAAATATGTTGCTGCCGAACTTGCAAAACACATGGGGTGTGACGAGCAGCAGCTGATAACTGCGGCAAAACAGAACACAGAACGGCTGTTTTCAATAGGATAAACAAAAGCCCGGGAGCGCTGCCCGGGCTTTTTGTGTACTGAAATATGTACAATAAAATATAGTCGTCCGATAAATTGTACTGTTATTTTTCGGAATATCCAACAGCTGCGCCAATAAAACTGCGGAAGAGCTTATGCGCACGGTTTGGTCGGGATTTGAATTCGGGATGGAACTGCACGCCCACAAACCAGGGATGAACAGACTTCGGGAGCTCGACTATCTCGACAAGTTTTTCGTCGGGAGAAACGCCCGAAAGTACCAGTCCCGCATCGGTCAGCTGCTTGCGATAGGCGTTGTTGAACTCATAGCGGTGACGATGACGCTCGTAAATAAGCGGCTCACCGTATATCTCAGCGGCGGCAGAACCCTCTTTCAGCTTGCAGGGGTAAAGGCCCAGACGCATGGTACCGCCCTTTTTGGTGATGTCCTTCTGATCATCCATGATATCTATGACCGGAAAAGGCGTATCGCCGAATTCGGCAGATGCGGCGCCCTGCATGGAAGCGGCATGGCGTGCGTATTCAACTACAGTCATCTGCATACCGAGGCATATGCCGAACATGGGCATTTTGTTTTCGCGGGCATAGCGTATAGCTTCGATCATTCCCTCGATACCTCTGTCACCGAAACCTCCGGGAACTATCATGCCATCGAGTCCTGACAGCTTTTCAGCGGCATTTTCGGCGGTGATGTCCTCGGACTGTATCCACTTGATATCCACCTCTGCACCGTTTTCAAATCCGCCGTGGCGAAGCGCTTCGGCTACCGAAAGATAGGCGTCTTCAAGCTCAACATACTTTCCAACAAGGCCTATGGTGACCTTTTTGACGCAGTTTTCTATGCGGTCGATCATGCTCGTCCATTCGGTGAGATCGGGAGTTCTTTTTTCAAGACCGAGATGTTCACAGACAACATCTGCAAGACCCTCACGCTCAAGCCACAGCGGCACTTCGTACAAAGACGGAGCAGTCAGATTCTGTATAACGTCCTCTTTGTGTACGTTGCAGAAAAGAGCTATCTTTTCGGTCATACTCTCTGTAAGGGGCATTTCTGTGCGCAAAACAAGGATATTCGGCTGAATACCGAGAGAGAGAAGTTCCTTTACACTGTGCTGTGTAGGCTTGGTTTTGAGTTCCTTTGAACCCGATATATACGGAACAAGACAAACGTGTATAAAAAGACTGTTTCCCCTGCCCATTTCAATAGATGCCTGTCTTATCGCTTCAAGAAACGGCGTTGATTCTATATCACCTACAGTACCGCCTATCTCGGTGATGACGACATCGGTATCAGCGTGATGTTCTGCAACACGGTAAAGACGTTCTTTTATCTCATTTGTGATGTGCGGTATCACCTGCACCGTCTCACCGAGATAATCGCCTCTGCGTTCCTTGTTGAGGACGTTCCAGTAGATCTTTCCTGTTGTCACGTTCGAGTTCACCGACAGGTTTTCGTCAATGAATCTTTCATAATGACCGAGGTCGAGATCGGTCTCGGCGCCGTCGTCGGTAACAAAGACCTCACCGTGCTGATAAGGACTCATAGTACCGGGGTCAACATTGATGTACGGATCGAATTTTTGAATGGTGACGCTGTATCCCCTGCATTTCAGCAGTCTGCCGAGCGATGCCGCTGTAATACCTTTGCCGAGTCCCGAAACGACTCCTCCTGTTACAAAAACGTATTTAGTTGCCATATTTCCAACCTCCGAAAGAAAAAATTCTTCCACATATCCCACATAGATACATCATACTACACACGGACTGAAAATGCAAGATATTTTTTCAAACTTTCAAAAATTGTTTTCATTTTCATATCCGACCGCCTCTTCCGAAGCTGTGTTGACAAAGTTTCAATAAAAAGACAAGATGTTTTTATTTTAATTTTGTCTAAAATGCAAATTGTATTTTTGTGCATTCTGGTATATAATAAATGTATTATTGTAAAATGGTAAAATGCGGTCAGTTTATCAAAAAGCAAACTATACCGCACGAGTAAGGGAAAGGAGGATGCAGAAACTTGTCTGACAGCAAACATTTAGCGGACAAAGATGACAGCATATTCCCTGGTAACGATCAAAAGAAAACGGCCGATTCGGGCCGTCCGGATATATCCTTCGGTGCAGCACCCGCTGCCCCGGCACCGAGACCCGTTCAGCAGCCGCAAAAGCCCGTGACTAACGAACCGACTGCTGCACCTTCACAAAGGCCTGCCGCCTCGGGCGGTCAGCAAAGACCTCAGCGCACAGAAATGCCGCAGAGCCGCCCTGTTCAGCAGACAAAGCCGCCTCAGCCGAACAAAACACCTTCGGCAGCAGGCACAGCCGCAAAAACGGCAGCAGGTGCAGCTTCGCAGGCAAGAAACGGTCAGCAGGCCAAAAAGCCCGAAGCATCCGGCGTGCAAAGACCCGCATCGGGTCAGCCGCAGAGACGGCCTGCAGGAACATCAAACACTGCTCGAAAGCCGGTTCCCGACGGGAAACGTCCGACACAGCAGACAGCCGGCAAGCCCGCAGGGTATACGAACGGCAAGCCTGCAGGGAAACCTGCCGGAAAAACCACCGGTAATCCTGCGGGAAAAACTACAGAAAGATCTTCTGCAAAGAAGCCTGCCGCAAAAAAGCCCGACACATCAAAGGCTTCGTCCGGCAAAAAAACATCGGAAGGCAAAAAGAAAAAGGGCAGCTTCACCAAAAAGCAGGCGCTCACCATTGCAGGACTCATAATTATATTGATACTGATACTGCTTCTGATAGTTTTCCTGATACTCCATTATTACTGGAGCATGACGCGAAAAGCAGACGGCCATACAACTTCAGAGCAGATAACATATTCCGATATAGACCTTTCTCAGGCCGACACCCTCGATAAAGTCGCAGAAGACCAGAAACTCAAGGAACTCTCGCAGAAGGGCACCAAGATATCCAACAAAGATGTAATGAATATCCTGCTCATAGGCGAAGACCTGAGAGATACAGTCGGCAAAGACAAGGCTTCCGAAAACCTGTCGGAAGACGGTGAAGGAAAAGCATCCTGCAATACAGATGTAATGATGATAATCTCGGTCAACACCAAAGACAAGACCATCACCATGACATCCATAATGCGTGACTGCTATGCCACATTCGAAGACCTCAACACACCGGGCTGGTGGTGGTCTGACAGAATAAATGCCGCTTACTGGTACGGCGGAGTCGAGCTTACCAAGTCAACTATCGAAAACTATATGAATGTCAAGATAGACCGCTATGTTCTTGTAAACTTCAACGTGTTCATAGATATAGTCGATGCGCTCGGCGGTATCGAGATGGATGTCACCGACGACGAGGCTAACGGATATCCCGATGCAGACCCCTACGGCGATAATACAAGAGGTATGCAGAATCCCCTTGACGAGCAGAACAAGTATCTGCACAACAAAAAGGGAACTGACTATCTGCCAAGCGGCGGACATTACAATCTCAACGGAAATCAGGCACTCGCTTATTCAAGAATACGCCACGTCGGCAATTCCGACTACGACCGCACGATGCGTCAGCGCAAGGTCATCACCCAGATGATAAAG
>CADBTD010000043.1 GCA_902797535.1 uncultured Ruminococcus sp.
CATAAATGGGACGAGCTGAAAAAACGCGGAAGCGGCGATATGCCCTATGAACTCAAACAGTATATCATAGTGTGGCTCACTCCGCGCTGTGAACAGAAAAAAATGCCCGAGCTAAGATGGTATTACGAACTGTATTTGGATAACTCCACCGCCTGTGACTGCGAAAGGGCGCTCGCATATCTCGACCTTGCTTACCTTAGCAGCGCCTGCGACCAAAGGACCACCGACCTGCTTTTCGATTCCTATCTGGGCACACTTGACTGGGGCGCACACCACTTTCCCGACGGCTGTATCATCGAAAAGGATACCGCCTGCTACTGCATGAAAAACTGCGACGAGATACTTGACGAAAAGCCCGTCAGCGAACACCTCGTGAAACAGCTTGACTACTATAAAAAGCTATACGCCTGCTTTGACAGATTCACCGCCGATGGCAGGGTCAGACCCTTTGACGATTACCTCGCCGAAGCAGGTATCAAACATTGAACATAAATTACCCCGTGAACGCTTCATTACGCTCACGGGGTCTGTTTTTACCGCTTTTTCAGTATGTCAAGTGTGTGATGCGACGCACCTATAAGATCCTGCCTTTCACATATCGCAAAATGATAACTCAGCCACTTTTCAAAAGTCTCATCGTCCAGCCCGTCGATGTATCCTCGGAAATAGTTGGTCGCTCCTCAGCCGCCGGTCAGACGCAATGCCGCCGCCTTTTTCGTATTGCTCAAAATTTTTTATCACTTTCTCAGTCACTTCCATGCCGTCATCTCCTTAGCAATGTATTATTTTTTTCTCAGCACCCACACAAGGTCGCTGGGCGTGAGGTCGTCAGCCTTTTTGGATCTGTATCCCGAATAGAGGTCAACAAGCTCGAAACCGCACAGCTCGATGAGCCACTTCATCTCCTGCCTGTAGGTCTGCCGCATCGTCAGGGGACGTATCCTCTCTGCGATCACATTTCCGCTTTCGTCAAGCGTCTCGAACTTCCAGATGCCGCTGAGTATCTGGCTGACAGGCTCGTAGGATATCGCCGTATAGAGCCTTTCGCGGTCGCCGTCGGCATTGACGTATTCAAGCCTGAAATTATAGTCCTCGCCCGAATTTTTCATCTGCTCGGCCTGAAATGCAGGATGCGGATCAAAGGTGTTCAGCGTGAGTATGCCGCCGTCACAAAGCTGTCTGCGTATGTTCATCAGCGCCGCACGCTGTATCTCGGGGGTCGGCAGATGCATGAAGCCGCTTCGCGCTATTATGGCGAGGGAGTAGCTTCTGCCCGCGTCAAAGTCCGTCATGTCCCCCTGAAATACCCGTATATCATAGCCCTTTTCCTGCGATTTTCTGCGGCAGACCTCGCACATACCCTCGGATATGTCGCTCGCATCTGCGATAATGCCGTTCTCCGCAAGCCCCAGCACCACTGCACCCGTTCCGCAGGCTATGTCTATAATGCCGCCGCTTCCGTACTTTTTCGCAAGATCTGTGTAAAATTCCACAAACCCGTCATAGTTGTTTTCATTTTCATACATTACAGCAAGGTAGCGGTCATAATTTTCTGCTACATCCTTATAATCATGAAGATCCATTTTTATTCCTCCTTGTAAAAAAATAAACCGCCTGTCCCGAAGGATAAGCGGTAGTCATCAGAATTATTCTAAGTCCGAAAACATAGCTGTTATACATCCTTCTGCACATATTTACATAACAAAACAAGACCATCTGTATGATAAGCATCAGTCATGGTCTGAGTGTATGTATAAGTATATGTGCTCATTGATGCAAACATTTTAGCCATTCCTTTCGTAATAAATTTAAGCGGCGCCTGCTTATTGGAACCAATTATAGCATAAACATTTTCACTTGTCAACCCTTTTTTTAAATTTTTTTATTTTCATTTTCACATAGATGTGCTATAATTGGCACAATGATATATCAGGCTGACAGGTTAATATATATCAGTGTGATATATCGGAATATATCAGCCCGATATATCCGCACATATCAGTCTGATATATATAAGTATATCAGTGTGATATATCAAAATATATCAGCCTGATATAAAAACAGCCCCGAGAAAGTGAGGAAAACCGCATGAAATTTTTGATCATCAGACACGGCGACCCCGACTATACGATAGACTCGCTGACCGAAAAAGGCTGCCGCGAGGCACAGATGCTTGCCGAGAGGATCGCCCCTATGGACATAAAAGCCTACTATGTTTCACCCCTCGGCAGGGCGCAGAAGACCGCCTCATATACCCTTGAAAAGGCAGGCAGAACAGCCGAAACACTTCAGTGGGCACGGGAATTTGACACCACTATACTCGCAGAGGGCATAGGTCCCGCCTACCCCGACGGCAGGCGCATAGTATGGGATATGCTGCCCGACTACTGGACAAAGGAGCCGCTTTACTACGACAAGGACAGGTGGTTCGACACACCGCTGATGAAAGAAGCGGGCATGGAAAAGGGCATAAGAGAGGTGTGGGACGGACTTGACGCACTGCTCGAAAAGCACGGCTACAGGCGGGAAAACGGCTATTACCGTGCAGTAAGGCCGAATAATGATACCATAGTGCTTTTCTGTCATTTCGGGGTGACCTGCGTGATGCTTTCACACCTGCTGGGTGTGTCGCCTATGGTGCTGTGGCATGGGTTTGTGACCGCACCTACATCAGTTACGACGGTCATCACAGAGGAGCGCCGCGAAGGCATCGCTTCCTTCAGAGTGAACGCTATGGGCGACATTTCGCACCTGTATGTACATGGAGAAGAGCCTGCATTTTCGGGGCGGTTCTGCGAGATGTTCACAAACGAAGACGAACGCCACGACTGATATATCAGCATATGAGTAAAAAAACGGGGACTGCGGAAGTCCCCTTTTTTGCGTTATTTTATCACTTCAAGTGTGCCGCTGTCCATTCGCCATAGGGCATCTGCATAATCCTCGGCGCCGTTTTCATGGGTGACTGTCAGCACTGCCGCGCCCTCATGTGCCGCTGTTTTCAGCAGGTCAAAAACGAGCTCTGTGTTTTCATCGTCAAGGTCTGCGGTGGGTTCATCAGCGAGTATCAGCGCAGGCTTTTTCACAAGGGCACGGGCTATGGAAACACGCCGCAGCTCGCCCCCCGAAAGTTCACGGGGCATGGCGTTTTCAAGGTGTGCTATGCCCAGTTTTTCAAGAAGTTCACGAGCCTTTTGTTCGCCGCCGTCCTGTCTGTAGAGAGTGAACGGCAGCAGCACATTTTCCATTACGGAGAGGCTGAAAATTGCCGACTGACCCTGAGGGATGACACCTGTGTACTCATTTCTGAGCCTTGAAAGTTCACGGTCAGAGAGGGAATAGATATCCCTGTCATCGTATACTATCCTGCCCGAGGTGGGTCTTGACAAGCCTGCCGCCATGTTGAGAAATGTACTTTTCCCGCTGCCCGAGCGGCCTTTGAGCACGGTAAGTTTTCCGCTTTCTATAGTGACCGTAGTTTCCCTGACTGCGGCAAAGCGGTTCGTGCCCTTGCTTTCACGGATATATTCCTTTGTGATGTTTTCTGCTGTTACCGACATATCAGTTATCCCCCCGAAGTATGAGTGCCGTATCTATCCTGCTTATCCTTACCGCTGAAACTGCCGCCGCAAGTGCGCACACTGCCGCAGAAAGCAGCACTGACATCACCGCAGGCACTGCCGCAGAGGCGATATCCGGAGTAAGAAAAGGCAGTCCCAGTGCATTTTCGATGGCTTTGCTGAACGGCACTATCGCCGCTATACCGAGCAAAGCGCCTGCAATGCTTCCCGCAAGGCCTGTAATGACGGCCTCCTGCATAACTACAGAGGCGAGTTTTCCCCGTGATGCGCCTGCCGCACGAAGCACGGCGAACTCCTTTTTGCGCTCGTTCACGCTCATGGTAAAGGCAAGAAGAAGTATCACAAGACCTAAGAGCCACACCGCCGCTATCATCACGCCGATAACGTCCGAAACGCCCGAAAGGCTTGAAGAAATGCCCGATATCATGTCACCTGTCCTGAAAGCCCTGACCTTTTTGACGTGGACGTTTATGTCATTGACAATCTCCTCGGGGGAACGAGTGCCGTCGGAGTTTATCAGCACACAGGACACCGAATTATCGGGGTCAAGGGACTCAAAGCTGTTCATGCCGAGGTCGAGAGATGCACGGATAAGCTGTTTTATGGTGTCGGCATTGGTAAAGACGGCGGTATCGAAGTTTGTGCCTGTTTTATCGAGCTTTGCGGCAACACGGCAGTCAACACCGTAGAATTTTATGCTGTCGCCCACAAAGGCGTTCAGGTCGTTGCCTATCACCACATCAAAAAGTCCGAGTTCACCGCCGTAACTGCGTTTTATCCAGGGGGTGATGGTAAAGTCGGTATCGGGGTCAAAGCCGATTATCTGAACGGGTATTGAGCAGCAGCCGGCGCTTGCCGAGGCAAGAAAAAACTGGGGAGAGGACTTTCCCACGCCGTCACGGCCGGTGACTTTATCCATAAGGGACTTATCCATATAGAAGTAGCCTGTGCTTCCCTGGAGGACGATATTTTCAAAGCTCTGCTTCTGGGAGGCTTCCTTCGGCACCACCATGACATCGGCGCCGAGGCGTGCTTCAAGGGAGTCAAGTCCCGAGCGAAGGCTGCGCACTATGAGAGTGCCTGCGCAGACTGTAAGGGACAGGAGCGCCGCAAGTATCACGAGCACTGCCGAGCGGAGCGGCTTCCCTGCGATATTTCTTACCGCTATGTTCTTTGAGCGTTTCATAGTGATTCTCCGTCAGTCGTCGTTTCTTGTTACAAAGGCGTACACAGCGCAGATGACTGCGAGCAGTATGCCGAGTATCATTGCTGCGGGTTTCATAACGGAGTGGCAGCGCATATCGGTCATCATGCAGAGGTTTATGAGCCGTCCGGGTACAAGGGCGTAGACAGCCGAAACGGGTATCATGCCGAGAGCGACGCCGCTTTTGGTCTTCGGGCGGCGGACTATGAGCATTATCACTGCGGATGCCGCAAGTGCGCAGCCTATGCCGAATAGTGCCTGTTCTGCCCAGTGGCAGGTCATGAAGCTGCCGTCATCCTTTGCGCCGCAGGCGTGGAAAACGAGCTTGCTGCCTGCGCACATCACTGCGCAGAGAACTAAGATGATGACCTGCAAAACTGTTGCTGTAGCGTTCTTTTTCATACTTATCATTCCTTTTCCGCTAACCCATAGGATAGCTTTTGTAAAAATCACTGCCCGAGAATTTTTCATCACGGGTATGCGCTGTGAGGGCGCTGTCGCTGACGAGAAAGTAGTCGTCACTGTCAAGGATACTGCCCCAGGTAGCGTCGATATTATACCATGCGCCGTCTATTTCGGCGATATTCCAGGCATGGTGTTCGTACTCGCCCGTGATGTCGTTATAGGCTGTTCCCGTTATCACGCGGCAGGGCACGCCCGACTCACGGAGAAGTCTGTATACCGCCACTGCGTAGCCCTGACAGGTGGCATGGCCGTAGATGAGCGCACCATAGGCAGTGGAGCGCATATGATGTGCGCTTTCTCCCTTGTGTATGGTGTCGTACTTCACGTTTTCGCAGATATAGTCATAGACCCTGCGTGCCTTTTCACGGTCGGAGGTACTGCTGTCAATATCCAGCGACGCTGTTACCTCGCCGATCTTTTCGGTGACCTTTTGTTCCTGATCGGAGTCTGTATACAGGTCGGGGGTTATCACAAGTTCATAGCTGTAGCTGCCGCTGTTTTCGGTGCAGGAGTATTCAAGCCTGTAGCCGCCGTTCTGATAGGCGATATAGTCGCCCTCATATGGGCAGTCAGTCTCGCTCACAGCATAGTCCATTATCTCACGGACGATATCGTCTATATCCTGCATATTGTCACCCGAAGATGTATACTCGATGACGATACGGCTGTCACGTCTGACGAGGGCGCTGCGCACCTTTTCTATGACCGTGTCGGCATTTTTGAAATACACGCTGAGGTCTTTGCGCACCTCATAGTGATAGCGGGGCGAGCCGCCGCAGGAGGACAGCATAAGCACTGCCGCCGCAATGACCGCAAGCTGTTTTTTCATCGTCTTCCGAAGCGTCTTTTCCATACTGCCGCCGCATTGGCATTTACGAGAAGTCTTTCGGTATCAATGCCCGCAGGACAGATATCGCGGCAGGCAAGAGACTTTCCGCAGCCCTCATAGATATGTCTGCGGTAGTCACGGAAAAGCTGTTTTTTCTGACTGTCGGGCAGTGCTGCCATAAGTCTTGCGGAGGGAGCGAGCGCTGCCATTCCGTAGAACTCGCCGTCAGCGGCAAAATTCGGGCAGACCTCAAGGCAGCAGCCGCACTGAAGGCATCGGGAAGCGTCATAGGAAAGGTCTGCCGCC
>CADBTD010000044.1 GCA_902797535.1 uncultured Ruminococcus sp.
GAATCGGTCATTTCGTGCCACAGGTCATTTCCTTCTCTTGAACGCTCGCCAACGCCCGTGAATATCGAATATCCGCCGTGCTCTGTGGCAACGTTTCTGATAAGCTCCTGGATAAGCACTGTCTTGCCGACACCTGCTCCTCCGAAAAGTCCTATCTTACCGCCCTTGGCATAGGGCGCTAAAAGGTCTATTACCTTTATGCCCGTTTCGAGTATCTCTACTACAGGGCTCTGGTCCTCGAATTTAGGCGGTTCACGGTGTATCTGCCAGCGCTCTTCGGCACCGCAGTCACCCTTGTCGTCAATGGTCTCTCCGAGAACGTTGAACATTCTTCCCAGCGTTTTTTCGCCTACGGGAACTGTTATACAGCTGCCTGTTGCGGTGACCTCCATGCCCTTGCAAAGACCGTCGCTCGCAGCGAGCATTATGGCACGGACAATGTTGTGACCCACGTGCTGGGCAACTTCCATCACCCTGGTCTTTCCGTCAAGCTCAACAGTAAGAGCATCTCTTACCATAGGCAGCTTTCCTGCGGGAAACTCAACGTCTATAACAGCGCCGAGCACCTGCACTATCTTACCTTTTTCCATGTTCCTGATCTCACACCCTTGTTATGTTTTCTTACGCTGACTTCTTGCGCCGCCGACTATCTCGGTTATCTCCTGAGTTATAGCCGCCTGTCTTGCACGGTTGTAGTCGAGCGTGAGCTGAGCTATCATCTCTTTAGCACTTGTTGTAGCTGAATCCATAGCGGTCATTCTTGCATTCTGCTCAGAACAGAAGGACTCTGTCAGCACACCGAACAGTGCGCCCTTTATGAAGTTCGGCACCAAGGTGTCTATTACCTCTTCGGGTGAAGGCTTGAACACCGCTATGTCGTGGCGGTTCTCTTCTGCCATATCCGTCTCGGCAAAGTCTTCCTTGTCAAGGGGCAGCAGCTTTATCACCCTGGGTATCTCGACATTCTTTTCCATGTCGGTGTATATGACCCTCAGTTCGTCAAGCCTTCCCGCAAGGAAAAGCTCTGTCACCGTTTCGGCCATGCGCCTTGCACGGTACAGCTTTGGGTCCTGGGCGGTGTACAGCCATTCGAGGTCTATGTTCCTGCCCGTCCTCTCAAAGTACGCCCGTCCTACCGAGCCTACCATGAAAAGTGTGGTGTTCTTGTGCTTTGCAAGCTCCGCCTCAGCGAGCTTTATGATGTTGTGGTTGTACGCTCCGCAAAGCCCCTTGTCGCCGGTGATGACTATGTATCCGTACATCTTTTCATCCTCGGACTTGTTCCTGCCGTTGTCGAAAAACGGGTGTTCAAAGGGCTCTGAGTGCTTTAAGATGTGGTGTATCGTGTACTGTATGCTGTCCGAGTAGGGCTCGGTGCGCTCAAGCGCCGCCCTTGCCTTTTTCAGCTTTGAGGAGGAGATAAGGTACATGGCATTGGTGATCTTCATTATATCCCTGATGCTCACGATGCGCTCTTTTATCTCACGCATATTCGCCATATCCTGTCCATCCTTTCGTTACTGCCTTAAACCTCGGCAGACTTTTTATTCTTTGCCTTGAAGTCCTTTACCGCCGAAACTATCTTCTCTTCAAGCTCGGGTGAAAGAACCTTCTTGTCGTTTATCTCATCGATTATCTCGGCGTGCTCCGACTTCATGAAGTCGATAAGCTCTTTCCTGAAGAACCTTACCTGCTTGAGAGGCACGTCCTGCATCAGCTTCTTGTTTGCCGCAAGCAGCAGTATCACCTGCTCATACATGGGCAGAGGCCTGTAAAGCGGCTGCTTTAACAGTTCCATCAGCCTGTCGCCGAAGTCCAGCATATCCTTTGTGGTCTTGTCAAGGTCAGATGAGAACTGAGTGAATACTTCCATCTCACGGTACTGCGCAAGATCCATTCTCAGCGTACCCGATACCTTCTTCATAGCCTTTGTCTGAGCCGCGCCGCCCACACGGGATACCGAAAGTCCAACGTTTACAGCAGGACGCACGCCCGAGTTGAACAGCTGTGTCTCGAGGAATATCTGTCCGTCGGTTATGGATATCACGTTTGTGGGTATGTAAGCCGAAACGTCGCCTGCCTGCGTTTCGATTATAGGCAGTGCCGTTATCGAACCGCCGCCGTGTGCGTCGTCAAGCCTTGAGCTTCTCTCCAGCAGCCTTGAATGCAGATAGAATACGTCGCCGGGGTAAGCCTCACGTCCGGGGCTTCTTTCCAGCAGCAGGCTCATTGCGCGGTACGCAACAGCGTGCTTTGAAAGATCGTCGTAAACTATAAGAACATCCTTGCCCTGTTTCATGAAGTACTCGGCCAGAGCTGTGCCCGAATAGGGTGCTATCCACTGAAGGGGAGCAAAATCCGAAGCCATAGCTGCTACCACTATCGTATAGTCCATAGCGCCGTGTTTCTTGAAGTCGCTGACTACCTTGGCAACAGTCGAGGCCTTCTGACCGATAGCAACATATATGCATATCATGTCCTGACCCTTCTGATTTATGATGGTATCGGTAGCTATCGAGGTCTTTCCCGTCTGGCGGTCGCCTATTATCAGCTCACGCTGTCCTCTTCCTATCGGGAACATCGAGTCTATAGCGAGTATACCTGTCTGTAACGGCACAGATACGCTCTTTCTTATGCAAACGCCGGGGGCTTCAGCCTCCACAGGGTAAAAGTCCGCCTCTTCTATAGGGTCGCCTCCGTCTATCGGAGCGCCCAGAGCATCTACCACTCTGCCTATGAACTCTTCGCCTACGGGCACGCCCGCACGCTTGTGGGTCCTGACGGCACGGGATCCTTCGCAAAGTCCGTCCTCAGAACCGAGAAGCACTACGCCTATAGAATCTGCATTTATGTTCTGGACTATTCCCTTTATTCCTGTCTCAAATTCCAGCAGCTCACCGAACATTACCTTGTCAAGCCCTGTGAGGTCAACTATACCGTCACGGATAGATGTGATAACGCCCGTTTCTGCGACAGATACCTTCGACTCGAAGCTGTCGATGCTGCTTTTGAGCATTGATATTACGCTGCCGTCACGGCTAACGCCCTCGGCACGCTTTTTCATGCCGAGCTGTAATTCCTTAACTGCGCTCTTTATGCTCTTGTCATAGGTGATGCCGCCGATATCGAGCATATATCCGCCGATAAGGCTCTCGTCAACTATAACGCTGAGCTTGACACTGTCCTTGCCCAGCTTTGCTGCGATAGTTCTCTCAAACTCCGCAACAAGCGCATCATCGGGCTTTTCGGCGCAGTATAGCTTGTATTCCGAGCCTCCCGACTTTTTGCTGCGCTCATATTCCTCTATGAGTTCGGGCAGCTTGTCGGTAAGGTTCCTGATGTCGTCAGTCATTGTCTGCACCTACCTCGGCAAGTATCTGCTTTGCGAATTCTCTGTTGCTTTCACTGTCGATGTTTTTACCGAGCACCTGTGATGCTGCCATTACAGCAAGGTCTGCGATATCCTCTCTTGCAGCCTCAACTGCGTCGGCACGCTCACGCTCGATAGTCTTTCTTGCATCACTGAGCAGCTCTGCAGCCTGCTTTTCGGCGTCGCTGATTATGTCAGCGCTCTGACCCTCGGCACGCTTTTTGGCTGTAGCGATTATCTCGTCAGCGTCACTGTCGGCGCTTGCGAGCTTTTTGTCTGCCTCTTCTCTTGCGGTCTGCGCCTTTTCAAGCTCGCTCTTTGCATCGGAAAGATCTTTGTTTATCTGATCTTCACGCTCCTGCATTATCTTGGCTACGGGCTTGAAAAGAAACTTCTTCATCAGCAAAAAGAAAATGAGCAGATTTATCACCGTAAAAAGTATATCCCACGGATTTACATTTAACATACTGATCCATTCCTTCCGCTTTTTCGATTATTTAACTACGAATATGAGCATGATAGCTACGAGCAGACCGTATATAGCGGTAGCCTCTGCAAGTGCGCATCCGAGCAGCAGAGCACCGTTGATAGCACCCTTTGCTTCAGGCTGACGTGCTATAGCGTCGCAGGCGTGACCTGTTGCGATACCTATACCGATACCTGCGCCTATACCTGTTAAAACTGCTATAGCAGCTCCTATTGCTATTGACATATAGAAACACTCCTCTTTCTTTTATCGTGTCGTTGTCCGTGCGGTAGTACGCACTGCGGTTTATTCCTCGTCCTCTATCGCTTCATGTATGAAAAGCGAGGTCAGGAATACGAAGATGTATGCCTGTAAAAAGCCGTCGAATATATCAAAGTATAAGCTGAACGGCACGGGAAGTCCTACAGGCAGCACATATTTCAGAAGCTCCATTATTATGAATGCTGCAACTACGTTGCCGAAAAGTCGCATACACAGCGAGAGAGGTCTTATGCCTATCTCGAGTATGTTCATAGGCAGCATTATGGGTGTGGGGCTTGCCAGAGATTTGAAGAAGCCCTTGAGCTTTCTCTTGCGAAGACAAGCACCCTCGATGAGTATTATGCTCATCAGCGCCAGCGCTATAGTAACACTCAGGTCCTTTGTCGGGGGTTTCAGCCCGAAAAGTCCTATTATATTCGATATACCGATGTATATCAGCACTGTGCCCAGATACGGGAAGTAGCGCATACCGCCCTCACCCATATTGTTGCGGCAGAAGTTCTGCACCCAGCCTACCGCCGTTTCCAGTATCATCTGCTTTCTGTTGGGAACTATCTTCAGATTCCTTGTGAGCAGGGCACATATAACGGTGACCACCGCCATGATTATCCATGTTACCACAGTAGATTCGTATACGGGTATTCCGCCCTCAACGAAAGGAACGGGTATCCTGAACACTACCTCACAGTTTATCTGCTCCTTTATCTCTTCCGATATCGAACCTGCAAAGTAGCCTGCTCTTAAAAGTCCTGTGCTTGAAAGTACCATGTTCCGTTTCACCTCCCATTTTGTGGAAACAGAGAAAACAAAAAACGACCCTTATCCGCCCCCTGAGCGCAGATATGTCAGGCGATCGGATAGGAATCGTCATCAGCTGTCTGTGTTCCGAAAATATATGAAACAAATGCTTTTATTCCAATATAATTATATAACAGATTCGATTATTTGTAAAATGAATTTTTCGTATGCTATCCATACGTCTGACGTATATTTTACTTCCGTGAATGATTTGACATTTTGCAGGATGTATGCTAAAATATATAAAGGTATATTTTTTCGGGAAGGGGGCACGCCTGCCGTGAGAGATATCAGCTTTGAACATTATAAGGTTTTTTACTATGTCGCCAAAAGCGGCAATATAACAGCGGCGGCACATGAGCTTTTCCTGTCGCAGCCCAGCGTCAGCAGGTCTGTAGCCAGCCTTGAAGAACAGCTCAACTGCAAGCTGTTCGTGCGCTCCAAAAAAGGCGTCGAGCTTACTCCCGAGGGTGAACAGCTTTACAAGCACATACGGATAGCCTGCACTCATATCTTTTCCGCTGAGGAAGAACTCTCGCTCATGAAGCAGGAGACCGCAGGCGTGCTGCGCCTTGCAGTCAGCGATGCGGCATTTCAGCAGAGGATAATCTCCCGTATAAGTGAGTTCCATACCAATTTCCCCTCGGTCCACCTCAAGATAGACAATATGTCTACCCCCGAGACCCTTGAGGCAGTACACTCAAACGTGGTGGATATGGCTATAGTCACTACCCCCTACGTCACCCCCTATGACCTCAGCAGCATAGAACTCTGCGAACTGAGCGATATCGCCGTAGCAGGCCCCGCTTTTTCACACCTGAAGGATAAACAGCTCTCCCTCGCAGAACTCGGGGGCTATACCCTCATCACCCTTGAAGAGGGCAGCACTACCAGACGTTTTTTCGATAAGCTGTTCCGTCAGCACGGACTGCTCATCGACCCCGATATCGAGCTTGCATCCATAAGCCAGGTGCTGCCCCTCGTGAGAAGCGGCCTGGGTATAGGCTTTGTGCCCGAAGCTATAGCCGAGGAGGATATCCGTCTCGGCAAGATATTCGAGATA
>CADBTD010000045.1 GCA_902797535.1 uncultured Ruminococcus sp.
AAGAACATAAGGCGGTTCAATATGCAAGTTCCTTAATGCAGTTCGGCTTTCTTCGACAAGATTTTCAACTGTTCTTTCTGTTGTGGCTTTACCGCTTAATCCATAGCCGGCCTTTTCTAACACAGCAACACGATACTTATCAGACATTCTTTTGTAAACAGGCTTATATTCAAGTGTTGGACATCCAACTCCGGAACCTGCCATAAAAATGATTGTAACATTGCCGCTGCCTTCAATATAGACATTTATATCAGTATTTCCGACCTTTGCAATTGTTCCGTATTTTTGCATACCGTCACCTCTCAATTTTAATTTTCACAAGCAAGCTGAATACTTACGCTATAGTATTATTATACTAAACTCCATTATATTTGTCAATTATTTGAAAAGTAAAAGCCCTATCCCCGAATCACAGGGATAAGACCTTTCCTCAATAGTTATATGCGATTACTCCTGAACCCCTCTCATCAAAGCTACACCATCCTTGAAACCGACCTTATACGCATCTCTCATCGCAGCGGCGGCAGTATCGCTCACGCAGTCCGGTAACTTGTGGAACACTTCGATCTGCTCCTCACTCAGCGAATTTTCAAACGGAATGCAGAGCTTGCCCCACTCGTCAGAGAACTCAGCAGCGCTCCTGTTCGCATTTTTGGTCATAGCAGACATCATGAGTTTAAGGGAAATGTATTTGTATCCGGTCTGTGTTCATTTACAGAGCTAATCTGTATTTCTCATGATACGAGTTGTAAGCACCGATAAACTGTTCCGAACGCTGTGCTTTCAGTTCGTTAAGGTAAACATGGCTCCTCATGCCCGATCTTGCGATCTGTATGATAGACACGGCTATGTTGGAGCAGTGGTCTGATACTCTTTCGCAGTTGATGAGAAGGTCTGAAAGGTATACACCGAGTTCAGGGCTGCATTTTCCCTTGCGGAGTCTTTCGATGTGTTTATCTTTGATCGCAGCGGTCAGATCGTCGATGACTTCCTCCAGCGGCTCTACATTCATGGCAAGCTCGGTATCATTGTTCTCAAACGCTTTTACCGTAAGACCCGATATCTCTGTCAGTGCGGCAAAAAGTGTTGAGAAATCAGCCTTTGCGCTGTCTGAAAAACGCTGACTGCTGTGTTCCATTTCCTGTGCTATCTCTATCATATTGATAGCGTGATCGCTGATACGCTCAAAGTCGCTGATCGAGTGCAGAAGCTCTGTTACGATACGGCTGTCCTCATCTGTCAGGCTGACGGCAGATAATTCAAGCAGAAATGCCGAGAGCTGGTCTTCCATCTCATCAAGGAGCTGTTCTTTCTCCTCCACTTTGACTACAGCTTTGTCGGAATAATCGAACATTGCCCGAAGTGCTTCATGGAGTGCTTCCTTTGCTCCATGAGCCATGTCAATCGTTTTTTCTCTGCACTGCGAAACTGCAAGAGGAGGTGTGGCAATAAGACGCTTGTCAAGCAGAACTGATACTTCGGCTTCTTTGGAATCGGGGATCAGCTTTTTTGCCAGCTTTACAAGCTGAGAGGAGAAGGGCAGAAGTATCAGCGTGGTGACGATATTGAATATCGAGTGGACAGCAGCTATTTCCACTGCACCGATAGGCTTTTCCACAAAGCTGAAATGAATGAGCGCATCAAGTCCGTAGAATACGGCAAGGCAAACGACCGTTCCTATGATATTGAAAGACATATGCACTACGGTAACACGCTTTGCATTCTTGTTGACACCGATCGATGAGATAAGAGCCGTAACACAGGTGCCGATATTCTGTCCCATGATGATCGGGACAGCCATTCTGTAGGAGATAGTGCCTGTCAGTGACAGCGCCTGCAAGATGCCAACAGATGCCGCCGATGACTGTATAATACCTGTGAACACAGCGCCGAACGCAACGCTGAGAAGCGGGTTTTTGAATGCCACGAGCAGCTTGCTGAAGCCTTCCATTTCGGCAAGGGGCGAAACTGCATCTTTCATCAGCTCCATGCCGTACATCAGTACAGCAAATCCCACCATGATCGTACCTATGTCCTGACGCTTTTTCTTTTTGCTCATCATTATCATGATGATGCCGACAAGTGCCACGATGGGTGCAAAATTTTCGGGCTTGAGCATTGAGATCAGCACGTTGTCGCTTTTGATACCTGCGGTACTGAGCAGCCACGCCGTCAGCGTCGTGCCGATATTTGAACCCATGATAACGCCTACTGTCTGTTCAAGCTGCATGATGCCCGAATTGACCAGTCCCACAAGCATTACCGTCATAGCCGAAGATGACTGTACTGCTATCGTGATACCTGCGCCGAGAGCAAGGCTTTTGAAAGGATCGGAAGTCATTTTTTTGAGAGTCGCTTCCAGCTTGCCGCCTGCGATCTTCTCCAGGCTCTGTGACATAACGTGCATACCGAACAGGAAGAAAGCAAGTCCTCCGCACAGGGTACATATTGAAAAGATATTCATACAGTTTCCTCCGAAATTATCTAAGTACAGCGAATACAACATCAGCAGCGTATATCAGCACCATGACCGCACCCTCAGCTCTGCCGATATTCTTTTTTCTCGCAAATAACAGTGTGATGAAGCTGATAATGACCATTACAGCCAGATCGGTGACCGATGCAAGATTCACGGTGATGGGGTGTATCGTTCCCGAAACGCCGAGGATAAACAGTATATTGAAGATGTTTGAGCCTGCAACGTTACCCACTGCAAGACCGTTTTCGCCCTTTCGTGATGCTACGACCGAGGTCACGAGTTCGGGGAGCGATGTGCCTATGGCGACTATCGTAAGACCTATGAGCGTTTCCGACATACCGAAAGCCGATGCGATGGCTTTTGCGCTGTTTACAACGAACTGTCCGCCTGCGATGATGCAGACAATTCCGATAAGTATAAGCAAGGCGCATTTCCATAGAGGTATGAGCCCGCTGCTTTCCTCGGGCAGGGGCGACTTTCTTGCCGAACGTATGAGCATAGTGATGTAGCTTACGAAAAGCACCAGCAGTATAATGCTGAATACACGGCTCACCTTGCCCACATTATCGCTCATGGCAGCAGAGGTGATATTTCCTTTCAGTACAAAAGGAAGACCTGTTGCCGCAAGTGTAAGGAGCGACACCCCGACAGAGATCGGGAGATCTCTTTTCAGTATCGTTTTATCTATCGGCAGAGGGTTTATCATGGCGCAAATGCCCAGAACTCCCAGCAGATTGAAGATATTCGAGCCTGTGACGTTGCTCAGAGCGATCTCGTTCGCACCCTTGAGTGCTGCCGATGTGCTTACGGCAAGCTCGGGCGCACTTGTTCCCATTGCAACGATCGTCAGTCCGATGATGACACCGGGCACTTTGAAATTCTTTGCAAGGGCAGAGCTTCCGTCAACAAAGAAGTCCGCACCCTTGATAAGACCGAGAAAACCAACTGCAAGCAGCAGTATATTTAAAAACAGTTCCATATTTGCACTTTCCTTTATTATATTTTACCCAAATGTGACAGTGATGCTCGTACCTACACCTAATGTGCTGTCAACATCTATCCTTGCTCCGTGATGCTCTGCGATATGCCGCACGATAGACAGCCCGAGCCCCGTTCCGCCTTTTGCACGGCTGCGGCTTTTGTCGATACGATAGAAACGCTCGAATATGCGGGGGATGCTTTCCTTAGGTATCCCGATGCCCGTGTCTGAAACGGTGAGCTCTTTATCATGTATTTTTATTTCGATATTGCCGTTCTCACGGTTATACTTTATCGCATTATCCACAAGGTTGTATACCAGCTCGCTTATTTCCGTCCTGCTGCCCTTTACGGTTGCTTTTTCTCCGATGACCGTGATCCTGATACCACGGCTCTGCGCCTGCTGATACAGACGTTCCTTACAGTCTTCTGCAACGGCTCTCAGGTCTACTTCCTCATCAAGAGGTGCATCGTCTGTGCTGTCAAGCTCGGAAAGCCTCAGTATATCGCCGATAAGGTCAAGCATACGGGCAGATTCCTTTTTGATCCTGCCGGCAAACTCCACGCTGTCAGCGCCCTGCGCCATCCCAGACTCTATCAGCTCCGCATAGCCCGAAATAGAGGTCAGCGGCGTTTTCAGTTCGTGAGAAACATTTGCCGTGAATTCCTGTCGCATTTCGCTCTGTGCATTTCTAGCATTTCGTATTTCCTCAACAAGGGGTATTACTTCGGGATACATATCGCCTTCGGTGACGGGTGTGTTCTTTTCAAGCATCTCGGGTATCCTTTTCAAGGGTGCTATCAGTTTTTCGGTCAGCTTCACCGATGCGATGAGCGACACTGTGATGATACCGATTATAATGAACATTATTATCAGCAGAGAGCGTTCAAACAGCGCTATTATCGAATCAGTCTGTATAGAAACACGCAGTATACTGTTATCATCGAGCCTTAAAGCGTAATAATGATCCTCTGTTCCGAGGGTATCGGAAAATCGGGTGTCGCTGCCCGTGCCTGTTTCGGCTGCCGACTTTATCTCGGGTCTGTCGAGGTGATTTGTCATGGTCATCTGATCGGCATCACTTTCATACAGAACATTTCCGTCTTTGTCTATAAG
>CADBTD010000046.1 GCA_902797535.1 uncultured Ruminococcus sp.
AACTGTTTGTCGGTCATTCCTACAGAACGGAGTACTGCCGTTTCCTTGGAGCGTTCAAGTGAACGGCTCTTTACCGAGTTGTAGAGATTCAGCAGGCAGACTGCTGAGATAAGAGCTGTAAAGCAATAGGCAACTATCCTGATTATTGCGATGATAGCCATTTTAACGGTCATCATAGTGCTGAGCATATCTACTTTGCCGATAGTTGCTTCTTCATAATCTCTGTCGAGTGCCGAAAGAGTGTCGAGAACTTCCGATGAGTTTTCATCAAGGGTGAAAAGAAGGGTCTTATCCATAAGTGAATAGCTGCTGCCCGAATCAGATGATGAATCGAAATTCTTCTCAAGCTCTGCTGCGGCTGCCTTATTTAACACGCCGAAAAAGCTGCGGGGTTCTAATGTGCCGTATTCGCTCAGATCATCAGCCTTAAGAAGTGCGTCAACGGTGAGATCATAGTCATTCCTGAGCTTGCTGTTGCTCAAATACAGTCTGATAGTACCGCCCGGTCTTGTGTTGAAAATGTTGTCAGCGTCTATTGCATGGTAGCCTTCGGGGTCTCTTTCAAAGCGGAAGTTGGAATTATCCATTTTCATTTCATCGACCATCATGACCGATGGTACGGAAAGGTCATACTTTGCGCCCTTCTTTTCAGCTATCTTTGCATATTCTTCATCAGATAGCACAAACATATTTGCCGGATACGTGTATTTCTTATCATCTTCCAGGTACTTTTCAAACTCTTCGCGGGTACCGTCCCATGTGGGATATGCAAGCTCATCAAAATTTTCATAGAAACTATCTGTAAGAGCAGAGCCGTAAATGTATACAAAGCTGAATATCATGCGTCTTTCTTCCAATTCCTTTACGCCTTCGGCGTTCCTTAGCTCATTGAAGATGGTATCATAGACTGCGGGGTCGCTCGATGCTGCGTAATACTCATAGCCGCTGTAGTCGGGAACAAATTCCTGCCGGTCAGCAACATTTCTTATGAGCTTTATAGCTGACTGTGAGCCGTAAAGAGTAATGGTAACGAGTGTTGCGAGTACAGCAATACTGCGTACCACGCCCTTTGTGAGATGCTTGTTCCTCTTTGTGCCGTTTACTGCGAGGAGTTTTTCGGGCTTGCAGCGTTCAAGAAGGGAAAAGCGGGTCTTTGCGCCTTTTTTCTGCTTTTCTGTGTTGCCTCTTATGCTTTCGACTGCGCCTACGCGGGATATCTTTACTGCGGGAATGAGTGCGGAAAGGATAACTGTGACGATACACATAACTATCGCTGCCGCAAGATCTGCGGGACGAACGCTTAAAGTTATGGGAACATCGGCAGCCGCACCGAACTGGATAGCGTTCACAAGTACGTCAAGATTGGGTTTCAGAGCCCTGACTGCGGCAAAAATGATGCCGAAGCCGAGGAGTATACCAAAAGGAAGTGCTGTGACAAGAAGTACAGCGCACTCATAGTAAACGCTTGAGCGCTTCTGTCTGCCTGTAGCGCCTATCGAGGAAAGCATACCCAGATACTTGGTCCTTTCGGCATAGGAGATGCTGAATACATTATATATAAGCAGTATAGATGCTGCTGCTATGAACACAACAAAGAACACCATAAGTGCGATAACTGCAGTCCTGAGTACGGAATCAGAGCCTTCAAAGCTGAGGGTGTAGAGAAGTTCATTTGTCTCTATCACCTTTTCTTCACCTGTTATTTCTGTTACAGCGTTTATGAAACCCTGCGCACCATCGACCTTGGAAAGGTCGAGCTTCACAGCTGCATTTATGCTGCTGCCCATAGCGCTTCTGTCGGAAACAGAGGTATATGCCGGGTAACCTCCGCCTATCTTCATTGTGGGGCCATCTACAAAGCCGACTACGGTAAATTCGGAAGTCTTGTCTGTGTAGTGTTTTTCGACGATAAAGCTCTCGTTTGACGCATGATCAGCAAAATCATCATCTACTTCGATGGTCTCGCCGTAATGCAGCTTTATATTTGTTCCCGGAAATACAGTACAGGCGTCTTCCTGACCTTTCATACTTTCGTTGCACCCCGTGATAGTTCTTGTGAAATATGTGCCCGATATCGTATCGCCTATTGAGGGACAGCAGGTCTCATCCTGAATATACTTGCTTATTACGATCTCGTGATCATTTTCGGGAAGTCTGCCTTCAACGGGCTTTATCATGAACAGGTCAAAAAGTCCGGGAGTAGCAGCCTTGATATACAGATTTGAGGACAACTGTGTCTCTCCGCTCTCGGTATAGGCTATAAGACCGTACTGTTCTGTATATTCCGTCTGCTTTGTGATGCCCAGACCTTCGAGAGAGTCTGCTTCATCCTGAGAAAGGTCATATACTATATTATGCCAGCCGCCCTTATCAAGCTCTGCGACCCTGCCCATATAGGATATCACGGTGTTTTTGCCTACGAAAACGCACACCATAAGTATTACCATGAGCATTATGCCGAAGAAAGTCATAAGAGTACGGCGGCGGTTCAGCTTCATATATCGTTTTGTCACCTGAAAGATTATCTTTTTATTATTCATTGGTAATGCTCCCCTGTTATACTCTTGTTCTTACTTTTTCATCACGGATAAGCCTGCCGTCCTCGAGGTAGAATACACGGTCTGCCTGAAGTGCCAGCGATTCATCATGTGTGATGAGTATGAGCGTCTGTTTTCTGTCACGGTTTGAAGCCTTGAGAAGTTCGACTATCTCATCGCCTGTTTTTCTGTCTAAGTTTCCCGTAGGTTCATCTGCAAGGAGTATGGCAGGGTGGCTGTAAAGCGCTCTGCCTATGGATACTCGCTGCTGCTGGCCTCCCGAAAGCTGTCCGGGGAGATTCTGTCGGCGGTCGCTGAGTCCGAGATAGTCAACTATGCCGTCAAGTCTTTTGCGGTCGAGCTTTCTGCCGTCAAGCAGGTGCGGGAGAACTATATTTTCATCAACGTTCAGCACGGGCATCAGATTATAGAACTGGTAAACAAGTCCTATCTGACGGCGGCGGAACACTGCGAGCTTATCCTCTTTAAGGCTGTGCATATCCGTGCCGTCTATAAAGACCTTGCCCGAGGTGGGTTTGTCAACTCCGCCGAGTATATGAAGCAGAGTTGATTTTCCGCTTCCCGACGGCCCTATGACAGAAACGAACTCGCCTTTTTCCACCGAAAAGCTCACATTGTCAAGCGCCTTTACAAGTGTTTCGCCTTCGCCGTATGTTTTTGTCAGTCCTTCAACTCTGAGTATCTCCATTTTCTTTTCCTCCATAATCGGTGTTTTTATCTTATGTTTATATTATAATTCTGCAAGGTGACATTAAAGTGAATTTCAAAGTGACATTTCTGTCATTTTTTTAGGTCACGTCACGTGCG
>CADBTD010000047.1 GCA_902797535.1 uncultured Ruminococcus sp.
ACCCTTTCAAGGTTTCTCTCGACTATCTCGTATACAAAATCGCCGTTCATTGGTACCATCATAAGGTTAGGAAGGTTTGTACGGACAAAGGTGGCGTTGTCGTAGTTATCTATCATATATGGCAGCAGCGCACGTCCGAAAGAGTCACGCACCATATAGAGCGAATGACCTGTAGGCTCGCCCGACTTATGGGATGAGAAATTCTCATCATTGTCTTCCTTATCGCTCATGAAGTTTTCAAGCGCCGCCTGAGTATCTGTAAGACCCGGCGGGCGGGTGAAAGCGAAATCGTCATATGTTCTGTTGAAATGGTACTGCCAGTCAAGTTCACCGCCGCCTGTAGGGTAGAGATTTTTGTCGATATCTCCCCGCCAGTCACGGGTGAGTGTGTAGTCCGACTGGTCTTCATAGGTCTTATGTTCACGGCCGAGACTTGACATTATAGCGTCATAGCCGTAGTATGCGCCAAGGTAATTCCAGTGTGTGTCACGCTTGTGGTAAACGTCGAGACCGCTTTGCTTGGCAGAAGTCAGCGTACCGATAAGGTCGGTATGATTCACGCCGAAGCTGTCAAGAACAGGCATCAGCCTTTCAAGGTCAGTCTGTTCGGCTTTGCGGTAATTTGCGGGCATTTTCTCGGGATAGACCGTATTCTTGTTGGGGGCGCAGACAAATGTGAAGCCCGAGCCCTTAGCAAGGGTGTTTTCCTGCATCAGCGAGAGCGTTATCGCAATAGCGTTCAGCTCTCTGTTGTTTATAGTGCTTGTGCCGAGGTAGCTCGGAAGTGTGGTATCTGAAAAGATAAAACCGTCTTTTCCTGTTACGACGCCTGCCGCAGAAGAACCGAATACCTTGCTTCGCACAGCGTCAGCCGCAGTAAGAAGCTGAGGACGGTAGGGCAGGTGGTCGGAAAACCAGCTGTCAAAGTCACTTGAAAAGGAGTTGTTTATTTTACCTTTCTGTACGAGCTTTGGTTTTTCGGCGAGGGCGTGCTTTTCTACCTCGCGGGTGTTCATTTTTTTCGGATAAAGCGCCAACGGGAGAGCGCAGATGCCGAAGAACACTGCGGAATAGATCAATTTTGCAGCCTTGTTCAATATCTGTCGCCTCCTGTCAGAATCTGAAGTATATGAACGGGTTGTAGCTTGATGAAACAAGCGAGAGTATGCAAAGTGCGAATATGCCGAGGGTAATGATATGCCCTGTGTAGTCAAACAGCGGTGCGGCTTTGCACTTCATGGCTTTTTCACGAAGCATGGGAAGTACAGGTGCCGAGAAGACTATCGCAACTGCCAGTGCTGTAAAGAACAGCGGTTCCAGATTTGTCATGAGCTGGGTATTCACAAGGTAGTTTCCCTGAGCGCCCGTAAACATATTTGCAAATATCCTGCCTGCCTGCGAGAGGGTATCGGCGCGGAATATCACGAATGTCAGCATGGCTACCAGAACCACATAAATGTGTCCGAAAGGCTTGAACCATTTTTTCTTTGTGGGGATAGCACCAAGTTCTTCGAGGAGAAGGAACATTCCGTGAAGCATACCCCACACTATGAATGTGAAGTTTGCGCCGTGCCAGAAGCCCGTCAGGAAAAATACGATAAGGCGGTTTATTATAGTTCGCTTTTTCGATATGCGGTTGCCGCCCAGCGGTATATACACATAATTTTTGAACCATGTTGAAAGGGATATATGCCAGCGTCTCCAGAATTCCTGGATGCTGCCCGATATATAAGGATAGTTGAAATTTTCGTTGAAGTCGAATCCGAACATACAGCCAAGGCCTATCGCCATATCGCTGTAGCCCGAGAAGTCGTAGTATATCTGGAGCATATAGCAGAGTGCCGATATCCATGATGTAAGGCAGGAAAGGTCGGCGGGGTTTTCGGCAAAAGCCTTGTCCACTATAAGTCCCATATTGTTTGATATCAGCACCTTTTTGCCAAGGCCGAGGATAAAGCGCGTTATGCCTTTGCTTACACGGTCGGCAGAAAACTCACGGTGTTTCAGCTGATGCTGTATCTCATTGTACTTTACGATAGGGCCTGCTATGAGCTGAGGGAACAGCGATATGAACAGCGCCATCGAAAGAAGGTTTTTCTGTACAAGTTTTTTGTCGCGGTATACGTCTATGACGTAGCTGAGTCCCTGAAATGTGAAGAACGAGATACCTATAGGCAGCTGTATCTTCGGGACGGGTATGCCGAGATGCGTTACGGCGTTCAGCGTTTCTGTGAGAAAACCGAGATACTTGAACACCACGAGCATACCGATATTCAGTATCACGGCAAGCACCACAGCGGGTTTTCGCGCGCCCTTTTTAGAGGCAAGCAGTCCGAAGCAGTAGTTGAGAAGTATCGAAACTATCATGATGAATACTGCCATAGGTTCGCCGAAAGCATAGAATATAAGGCTTGAGACAACAAGCAGTACGTTTCTCAGTGTATCATTTCTCAGCAGGAAGTAAAGCAGGAATACCGCAGGCAGAAAGATGAACAGAAACGGGAATGAACTAAAGGTCAAAAATACTCACTCTCCAAAACAGCAATACCGCACGGCGAAAAAACATCCGTGCGGAGCTGTGATCGAATTTTATACTGCGGCAGGATAAGCCGAGCGATCCCATCTGTAGCGGGGACGGTTAGCAAGCAGCTGTGCGTCGGTATATGCCCATACTATGCCTGCGTAGTAGCTGCCCATGGGGCAGGCATCAAAGTGTCTCCAGCCGACAGAGGAATTATAGATGACCCAGTTGTGGCGGTCGTTGGGATATCCTACACCCGAGGCGCCGTCGATTATCATTGTGCTGTAGCCTGCACGCTCAAGCATATAGCTTGAAAGTGCTGCGAAGTAGTAGCAGCTTCCGCTGCGGTATCTGAGCATCTCATAAGCGCGCTGGTCACGGGTCTTGTTGCCATAGTCCTTGACAGCATAGCGGCAGTTGGTATTTACATAGGTGCATATTGCCTGAGGTGTTGCGCCGATATCGAAAAGAACATCATCAACATAGGCGTCCATATTGTTCAGGGTAAGACTCGAAGGCTTGTTCGAGCTTACGCCCATAGCCTTATTATAGATATACCCCGTGATGCCCTTGTATGATATTTTTACCCAGCGGCCCGAAGTGCCGAGGTAGTATACATTCTGACCTGCGGCAACAGTTCCGAGATTTGTTTCACTGAAGCCTGCGGTGGGGTAGATAACTGCCTTTGCGGTGGTGGTGCGCTGTTCCGATGTCTTTACATTGACCACATTTGAGTAGCTGCTGTAGAACTTAGAGGTGTTTACGTTTTTGTAGCCTCTTACTCTGACGTAAGTATCGACACCGGGGGTAACGTTCTTGAGTGTGTAGGATGTGTTGTCGTTGCCCTTTCTGATGGAAACACGTCTGTAGTTTACACCGTCAGTGGAAGTGTAAATCATGTAGCCTTCAGCGCCCTGGCAGGCATTGAAGCTGAGTTTTATATTAGCGGGGTCCGAATTGTTGAAGGTCAGCACAGGAGTCTGAGGACGGCAGTGTACCTTGCGCTTCATGGAAACAGCGCTTTTGAATGTCTCGCCGTTCTGGTTGAGTA
>CADBTD010000048.1 GCA_902797535.1 uncultured Ruminococcus sp.
AAAGTCACGCACATGACATTCATATATCACTGCATCTACGGGACTTTCACAGACAGGGCGCTCGTGATACTCCCACCCTACGGGACTGAGCCACTCAAAATCTGCTATATATCCCCTGTCACCGTTTCTTCCGCAGGCTTTTGCATAGGGGTCTATGGTTTCCACAAGCTCTGTATGCTCATACTCAAGGGTATAAGTATAGTACATACCGTAACAAGTGTGCATAAGTTCAACGTACCACACACCGTTTTCTATGCGGCGCATCACAAGAGTCTCTATCTTGTTGTCGCCCTCTCCGCCTGTGTAAAGGTTAAGATACACCGCCGAGCAGAACGGTGCAAATACCTTGAAGCGTGTTATCTCGCCCTCGGTGACAACACCAAGGTCATCACGGGGATAGGTATACTCCCTGTCAAAACCCTCAAAGTCGAAGATATATCTTTTCATTTATTTTCCCCCTATATGCTACAAGCGGGCAAAGCCCGCCTGTTTATCTGCGTTATTTGACGCTTCTTGCGATGATATCTCCCTGCTTCAGCTTCATTTCACAGCCATCTGCGGTCGCAGCGAGTATATCCTCACACACAGCGGCCTTGTCCTTTTCAAGCAGGAGCATTATAGTCGATCCGCCGAATTCAAACATACCTTTTTCCTCGCCCTTACGGACTTTAGCGGTATTTTTTTCGTGGTTCGTTATCTTTCCGACCATAGTCGCGCCTATTTCTGCCTGTATCACATCTCCGAACCTTTCAGAGCGTATAAGGCAGTATTCACGGGTATTTTCCTTATATACGGGAGTTATCTCGTTCATTATCGGGCGGACCGTACTGAGAATTCCGTTTATCCTTCTGTCATGGCTTTTTATGCCGTCACAGGGATAGATATACCTGTGATAATCATCGGGAGTAAGGCGTATTATCACCGCAGTGCCCCCTGCAAAGCGCTTTGCCAGCTTTGAGTCACGCAGTATCGAACGAACAGTATATACGCTGTTTTTTATCACGAACATATCCGAATCCGCTATCGGGTAAGCCGTCACCTTTCCGTCAGCGGGACTTACCAGCGCATCGGGGTCACTTTCAATAAGTCTTCTGCCCTTTTTTATCTTTCGGGTGAAGAAATCGTTGAAGCTTTTATACTCATAAGTGCCGTTTGACGCCGTCTGATAATCAAACAGGTCTATCCCATGCTTTTCGGCAAAATAAGGAACAGCGGCAGCCGAGATCCCGGTGCTGAGAAACAGGCCGCATATCCTGCTTATCACAGGCGAGGTAACTATCTTCATCAGCGCCCTGCCAAACGGCGAAGCATAGATCTTTTTTAAGGATGTCTGCAGGCTGTCGGTACTGTCGTATTCACGGCCTTTTCTGTCGATGATCTTCATACATCTTTCCTCCCGCAGTTATGGGTCAGTGGTGGAATTTTACATAGCTGAGTACGATGAGTGCCGCCATCATGAACAGCATCACTATCGTCTTTACAGAGAACTTCTTGACGTTTATGTTCAGTATGAACAGAACGGATATTATTATCATAAGTATCTGGAAAACGTAAGGAAATACCTCAGGCGGTATGTTCTGTCTGCCGAGATAAAGAAGGGGCAGGAACATCGCAACGGTAGTTACGGGAAGTCCCTGATACTTGTCTCTCGGCTCTGCGCATACACGCTGACGCTCTTCTTCGGTAACATTAAAGTATCCCAGACGTATAACGGCTGCCTGTATTATCATATATGATGATATAAGGCCAAGACCGTGATTGAATCCGTAGCTGTAACCTATTATGCCCGGAAAAACACCAAAGCAGACAAGGTCACAAAGAGAATCTATCTGTATGCCGAACACCTTTTCATCGGGTGTACGGTTCTTCATAGCCCTTGCTATCTTGCCGTCGAACATATCGCACACACCCGATATCAGCAGGCAGACGAAAGCCAGTGACGGCTGATGTTCAAATATCCTTGTTATGCCGAACACCGAAGAGAACAGTCCCACATAGGTCAGCACTACCGACCAGTTGTAAAATCCTATCATTTGCTTAACTTCTTTCTTTTATGTGCGGTCATATGAAGTACATCGCCGCAAGTCCTATTACTGTCTGAATTATAGTGAAACGTATCACTACCTGATTGTCGCCCACACCGAGATTCTTTCTCCAGTGGTCATGTATCGGTGTGCGTACCTTGTCCATAAAGTTCTTCACTCTCAGGAAACGGCGCACCGAGAGCTTGAGAAGTCCGAGACCGCCGTCGATTATTATCATTACAGCAAAGAATATGAACAGGAACGGGTCTCCGCTCTGCAGTGAAAGTATCGCAAGGAACACGCCTATAGCTCTTGAACCCGCATCTCCCATAAGTATCCTGCTGGGCGAGCAGTTGAACCACAGATAGGCAAGAAGCACCATCAGCATTACCTCTGCCTGAAAACGCATTACCGTTGAAAGACCGTGAATGATGAAAAGCACTATGGTGCTTGACGACATCATTCCGCACAGACCGTCGATACCGTCACAGCAGTTGGTGACATTTATGCTTGCCCATACAAGTATCATGGAAAGCACTGCAAATACAGGCGCAGGCATATGGAATTCCCTGCCTGCCATAGTTATCACCGTATTGTGGTGGTACATGAAGTTTGCAGTAACGCCTACGGTTATCACAAGGTCGAGAAGACCTTTTTTCAGCTCGCCCCACGGCTTTTCGGCAGCATCGTCAAGGAAGCCTGTGAGCATAGCCGCATATATAAGTATAGTGTTTATAAGCGTTTCTATATCATAGGGCACGAATACAGCCGTGAAAAGAACATATGCCGACATCATTATTATGCCTGCACCCCTCGGCTTGCCCTCACTCAGCTTGCCGTTTACCGCAAATTCTCTTCCCTGGTCCTTCGGCAGTATCCTCATGAACTTTTTTATCAGCAGAAATGTGCCGATAAATGCCGTCAGAAACATAAGAAGCTGAAAAAGCCTTGATTCACGCACAACACTAAGAGAATAGATCATATATACATTTTCCTTACCTTGTTTTTTTGCATAGCCTGCGGATGATCCTATCAAGACCGCAAACTCACTTATTATATAATTATACAACATTTCCCTGTAAAATGCAAATCTGTCGGCAGATAATTTTGCACAAATTTTCACAGTGTCTATAGTTAAAATCCCTCTATGTAACTTTTTTTGCGACTATATATGTATATTTTGTTAAGCAGTCCTGTAACACGCTGACCGCAGGCTGCATATAATATAACATTCCGAGAAATAAGAAACTGTAGGGGGCGGGCAGATGCAGGCAAATCACAGACCAAAGATACTCGTGACGGGGGCAGACCCGAGACAGATCTATGCGGCAGAAAAGCTGAGAGAACTCGGTGAGGTATATGTTTATGGCACCGAAGGCGTATGTCCGACGGGAATTGCTGAAATAAGCTCCCCTGACGGACTGTGTGGTTCAGCAGACCTGCTTGTTCTGCCGATAACCGCAAACAGGACTTATGCGGTCTGCCGTGAGGGTCAGGTGAACGCCGAACACTTTATCGGAAGTCTTGCACCGAGAGCGCTTATAGCAGGCGGTATGATCTCCGCCATGCTTGAGGATACGTTTCATTCAAAGGGCTTTGACACTGCCGATTATATGAAACGCGAAGAGCTTCTGATAAAAAACGCAGTACCCACAGCAGAAGGCACGCTTTCTCTGATATTCACCCGCTGCAGGGAAACAGTGTCGGGAATGAAGATACTGATATGCGGATGGGGCCGCACAGCAAAAGCCTGTGCACGGGTGCTGTATGGTGTAGGCGCTGACGTGAGCATAGCGGCAAGAAGTGTTTCTCAGCGGGCAGATGCCGAAGTTTCGGGGCTGAGTGCTCTGCCGCTTGATGAGCTTTCGGAAAATGCAGGCAGATATAAGGTGATAGTCAACACCATCCCTGCACTTGTACTCACAGAAAAGGTCATAAGCCGCACCATGCAGGACTGTTTTATAATAGACCTTGCATCGGGCGCGGGCGGCACTGATTTTCATGCAGCCGAAAGTATCGGGCGCTGTGCGGTACACGCACCCGGCCTTCCCGGAAAGCACGCCCCCGTAACAGCAGGTGAAATGATAGCCTGCACAGTAATGAACATCTACCGTGAAAGGAGCGGCAGCAATGTCACTTAAAGGAATAAAGATAGGCTTTGCGATGACTGGCTCTTTCTGCACTTTCGGGAAAGCCTTTGCCGCCGCAGAGCAGCTGACAAAAAGGGGTGCGGTGCTGACTCCCGTCATGTCATACAATGCGGCGAGTACGGACACAAGATTCGGCAAAGCCCCGGATAATCTGAACAGGATAGAGGACATATGCGGCAGAAAAGCTATCCTTACGCTTGCAGATGCCGAGCCTATAGGCCCGAAAGGGTACTTTGACCTGTATATCATATGTCCGTGCACAGCGACGACTCTCGGGCGGCTCGCCAATGCGATATACGATGACCCCGTTTCACTTGGCGCCAAAAGCCATCTCAGAGGTCAGAAGCCTGTGCTGTTAGCGCTTTCCACAAATGACGGTCTCAGCATGAGCGCAAGGAATATAGGAGCTTTGCTTGGAACAAAGGGTTTTCGTTTTGTGCCTTTCGGTCAGGACGATGCAAATAAAAAGCCTGCTTCTCTGTCGGCTGACTTTTCGCTTGTGGCAGATGCAGCAGAAGCGGCGCTTGACGGCAGACAGCTGCAGCCTGTCATTATATGAAAAATGCCCGGAAACATCAGGCGTTTCCGGGCATTTTTATCGGAGGGTAAGGTCGTTATCTTGTATTTTCAAGAACGGTCTTGCTGTACACATGATTTGCAACAAAATATCCTGCTGCATACACTGCGAATACAATCCCGAATGTAACAAACATACACTTTATTATTATGCTTGCTTCACCGAGCATGAATATTTTCAGCACGCTCTTTATGGTGCGGTACATTACAGCTGAATAACCGCCTGCTATAAGGATAGGTGCAAAGTACGGCAGAGCGCTCTGTGTGAATATCATGCGTCTGCACTGCGGCTTTGAGCAGCCTATCTTTCTCATGATGACGAATTTCTTGCGGTCATCTGCGGCCTCCTGCATCTGCTTGTTGTACATAACTACCAGCATAAGGCATACAAACAGCATCGACAGGAAGAAACCGAGGAAAAGATATACGCTGTTGCGGGCATAATACTCTTCTCTCAGCTTATGCTTTGTTTCAAAGCTTTCAAGAGTAACAGAGGAATCTGCGGCTAAATACTCACGGAATGCATTCTCAAAAGCCTGCCTGTCCCCGTCATTTCCTGCTGTGCCGAATTCTACATATGTATTGACAATGCTGCTTCTTCCCTCAGCAGAGTTTATGCTCTGCATAAGGTCGTCCATAACAGCCCTGTCACGAACAAATATATACACATCATTTATAGTCGAGTTCTTTGCTTCACGCTCTATAAGTGCAAAGCTGTCAAGCTGTCTGACGCTGAAAGTTTTTCCGCCGAGAGTTATGCAGTCGTCGGTGAATATGCCGTTTTCCGAAACAGCATATACTTCGCCTTCATCAAGGGCAAGCGATGTGCCGTTAAGCATATTCATATCGTCAAGGGTCATTATGTCAAGCAAAGCAAGCTCAGACCCCTGCCTGCCCACAAAGGCAAGTCCGTCATTTTTTGTGTAGGTCATGGAATAGCTCAGCACATCGTAAACGGAAAGGTCCTCTGCTGTGACTCCGTTTTCACCGGCTATGCGCTCTGCAGCTGCGCTTATCTCTTCACGGTCGGCATAGTCAGCATCCGAAAGGTACGCATATCCGTCATATGTGTAAGCGTCCTGCACCTGCTGTTCTGTGCCTGTGTAGAGGGACACGGTAGTGGTCATAATTATGCTGACAACTGTGAGTATCATGCATATACTTGCAAATCCCACAGAAGTCTGGGTGTTGCGGTGAAGTGTGTTCGATACCGCAAAGAATCTGTTCTTCGAATAGTATATCCCGTCGGAGTGCTTCATAAGGGTAAGCACAGCCCAGCTTGCAGCACCGTAAACGAGATAGGTCTCCAGAAGAAGGAGCAGTACCATCACAAAGAAGGTATTAAGACTGCTGAATACAGACACATCGGAATTGAGCTTTACGGCTGAAAATATCACAAGTCCCGCACCTAACACAGCATCAAATACTGCACGGAAGCGTGTCTTTGTCTGACGGCGGCTTTCCGCACGCAGAAGACTCAGTGTTCCTGTGCGGTATATGATTACCGCATTGTAGATATACACCGCAAGGCTCGTGATAAAGTATATCACACAGGTTATCAGGATATTTTTTACCGTGACCGCATTATCTATAGGAACTGTGCATCTCATGAGTTTCAGCAGCGCGGAAAATGCGCCCTTTCCGAATATCACGCCAAGCACAAGTCCTGCTGCGGCAGAAACAAGGTAAAGTATAACGCTCTGATGAAGAACTATACGCACGATGTGCTTTTTCTCAAGACCCAGGATGCTGTAAAGACCATAGCTTTTCTGACGGCGCTTCATCATAAATCCGTTTATATAGAACTGGAATATCGCCGCAAAGATGCCGACACCTATTATGCCGAGAAAAAGCATTAATTTGATCGTTCGTCCGCCCGAGATCTCATTTAGACCCTTGTTGTTTGCGATAAAGCAGAAAAGGTATATAAATGCAACGGTCAGAGAGTTTATGGTGAAATATGCACGGTAGTCTCTCTTGCTGCTTTTAAGATCGTTGACCGCCATATCAAAACAGATACTGTTCAAACTCCGCACCCCCTTACGATCTGAGCGAGATGTTTATCTCATCTTCGATCTGTTCGGGACTTTTGCCTGCACAGATTATGGTATTGCCTATCTTTCCGTCCTTTATCATCAGTATCTTTGATGCTGAAGCGGCGGCTTTTGCGCTGTGTGTGACCATGACTATCGTCTGACCTCTATCACGGTTTATGCGCTGAAAGCTGTCCATAGTGATATCGGAATTCTTCGAGTCGAGCGCACCGGTAGGTTCATCTGCAAGCAGCAGCTTAGGCCTTGTGATGAGCGCTCTTGCTATAGCGGCACGCTGTTTTTCACCGCCCGAGACCTGATAGGGATATTTGTCCAGCAGCTTTCTTATGCCGAGAAGTTCCGAGATAGGCTCGGTGCGTCTGTCTGCCTGTTCACGCTTTATACCCGAAAGCACCAGCGGAAGAGATATATTTTCACGAAGTGTAAAATTATCCAGAAGGTTGAATTCCTGAAATACGAACCCGAGGTTTTCACGTCTGAATTTGCTTAGTTCCTTATCGGTAAAGCCTGAAAGTTCCTTTCCTCCGAGAGTTATCTTTCCCTCTGTAGGGATATCGAGTGCGGCAAGCAGATTGAGAAGCGTTGATTTTCCCGAACCCGACTCACCCATAACGGCAACAAAGTCGCCCTCCTCTATTTCAAAGGAAATGCCGTTAAGTGCGGTCGTCTCATATCCGCTTTCCTTAGTCTTATACACCTTTTTAAGGTCTGCTACTTCAAGTATACTTTTCATATGTATCTCCCTTTCCTTTTGTTTAGGATCTTTTTCTGATATACACATGATACACTAAAATGGCAGCAAACTGTAAAAATCAGGAGTAAACGGTAATAAACAGGGAGTAAAATGTTCTGCCGGGCATAAATACAGCCCGGAAGCGTGCGGCTTCCGGGCCTGAAATGATCGTTAATTAAAGGCTATGCCCCGTCATTATATGAGCTTAGTACCCTCATTGTCTATGCGCAGTTCCTTTACCTGCCAGCCCGAAAGGCCTGCATTCTCAAGTGAAAAACGCATTTTCCCGGCAAAATACTCGTTGTTTTCGTCAACTATCGCCATAGCTGTCGGACCTGCGCCCGAGATATATGCGGCATACGCCCCATGCGTATAGGCTATGTCGAAGACCTCACGGCAGTGCGGAATAAGTTCCATACGGTAAGGCTGGTGAAGTCTGTCATGCACCGCAGTGCGCAGATTTTCAAACTTGCCTGTAAGAAGCGATGCCGAGAAAAGTGCTGCACGGGACAGGTTATAGACTGCGTCCTTGTGGCTTACCTCTTTCGGCAGGCAGGCGCGCGCCTGTTCGGTCTTAAGCTCGAAATCGGGTATCATAGCCACGAATTTCAGCTTTGTGAAGACCTCCTGCTTTACCCAGTGTACCTTTCTGCCGTCGAATACCGCCGTTACTATTCCGCCGAGAAGCGCAGGTGCGGTATTATCGGGGTGACCCTCTATCTGTGCGGCAAGGTCTACCAGGTCATCGGTCGTAAGGGGCGAGCCAAGAAGCGTGTTTGCTCCCACAAGTCCCGCAACTATGCACGCCGAGGACGAACCAAGACCCCTTGCCATAGGGATATTGTTGGTCTGTACAAGTTTAAGTCCGCTGAGTTTTTTTCCGCAGACCTCATAAAGGTCCTTTGCGGATACATATATAAGGTTGCTTTCATCTGTCGGAACGGGTATTCCGTCCGCAGAAGATATCTCTACACGGTCGCTTTCTTCCATCTCAACATGGTTGTAGTAGGTAAGCGCAAGACCGAGCGCATCAAAGCCTGCTCCGAGATTTGCACTTGTTGCAGGTATCTGTATCTTTATCATGGGGAGTTCCTCACTTTATTTTCTTTCCGATGAGCTGTTCGCTGTGCATTTTTATGTGTTCCAGCATATGAGCGATATTACCCTCGCCTGCATAATGCTTCATGTCAGCAAAATCACGGCGCAGGTCAGTCCATATCAGTTTGTTTTCATCGCCGTGCGGCTTGAAAGGCTTGTTCAGCCTGCCCACATACACCTCAACAAAGCAGTCATCGAGCGGATAGCAGAAATCCATCAGATGTGTGAGCTTTATATCCTCTCCCGTTATGGCAGTTTCCTCTTCAAGCTCCCTGTATGCCGCCGCAAGGTGTTCCTCATCGTCCTCTATCTTACCGCCCACAAGGTTCAGAAGACCCTTGTAAGGCTCTTTTTCTCTCAGGCACATGAGCCATCTTTCTGCCTCATGGTCAAAAACAGCTATGCAATTGTATCCCTGCATACGATTCTCTCCTAAAACTCATCTTCCCCGTGCATTGACGGGGAAGAAATGATGATTATTCCTTTATTTTGTTTATGCTGTCAGAGAAGACGTATCTTGCTCTTTATCTCAGCCGAGTGCGAAAGCTCGGCGAGCTTTTCGTCTATCTCCTTTTCCACCATAGTCGGAGTGATGAATGCAAGCTCGTTTCCGGGACGGTTTGCACGCTCGATATATGTGAGCTTTCCGAACAGGTCGGATATAGAAGCCTTCAGCTCATCTGCATTGTCTGCCTGTATGCGCACATACATAGCGTTCTCAACGCTCTTGTAGGGTACTATGTAGCTGTCGTCATAGCAGTCATCCCAGGATATCATCACAGAGCGGTCGGTATGCTTGAGGCAGTCGATGATATCACCCACAACAGCCGAAGCGGTAGGCAGCTTGCCTGCGCCCTGACCGTAGAACATTACGTCGCCTACGCCGTCGCCCTTAACGGTGATAGCATTGTAAACACCGTCAACAGAGGCCAGCAGATTTGTCTTTGAAACGAGTCTGGGGCATACGATAGCGGTGATCTTTCCGCCGTCAAGCAGCTTTGCCGAGCCTATCAGCTTTATTGCGAAACCTGCATTTTCAGCATAAGCGATATCGTCAAGAGTTACATTCGTGATACCCGAGCAGTGTACCTTTTCGGGGTAAACGTGCTTGCCGTAAGCAAGTGAAGCAAGTATGCATATCTTGCGGCAGGCGTCATGACCCTCGACATCTGCGGTGGGGTCCTGCTCGGCATAGCCGAGTTCCTGTGCCAGCTTGAGTGCGGTATCAAAGTCCATCTGGTCCTTTATCATCTTGTTGAGGATAAAGTTGGTAGTACCGTTGAGTATACCGGCGATCTCTTCTATAGTATTTCCCGCAAGGCACTTGTTGAGAGGGCGGATTATCGGAATACCGCCGCCAACGCTTGCCTCAAAGAGATAATTCACATTATGCTCGTGAGCGATCTTCAAAAGCTCTGCGCCCTTGGCAGCAACAAGAGCCTTGTTTGAGGTAACGACGCTCTTGCCTGCTTCAAGCAGCCTCTTTGTGTAGTCGTAAGCGAAAGTTGTTCCTCCCACTACCTCTGCAACTACTTCGATCTCATCATCATTAAGTATAGTGTCAAAGTCGTGTATTATCCTGTCTGCAAAGGGAGAATCGGGAAATTCTCTCAGATCAAGTATATACTTTACCTCACAGTCTCTGCCTATCTTCTTCGATATAGCCTCCCTGTTCTTCATAAACAGCTCGACCGTTCCCGAACCTACTACGCCGTAGCCTATTACTGCCACATTCTTCATGTCAATACCTTCCTATCTATAAATTGCTTTTCCTTTGACCTTCCTGTCAGTAGCCCTTAGTGAGCCTTACTTCTATAACGCCGTCTATCCTGCCCAGCGCATCTCTCAGCTTCTCACTGTCACAGCTTCCCTGATCCCGTCTTACGGATATTGATACCGATGCCACGGAATCAACGGGGGCATTCTGATTTATCTTTATGATATTCAGTCCCTGCTCATACAGCTTTGCTATCACCGCCGAAAGCACGCCCTGACGGTCTTTGAGCAGAAGTCCCAGTGAGAAAATGTTCTCCTGCGACTGTTCCTCATATCTGAACACGCTGTCCTTATATTTATAGTATGCGCTTCGTGATATGCCGACTATCCTGCACGCCTCGGACGAGGACATCTGCTGTGAAGCGGCACGAAGCTCTTTTGCACGAAGCACCTTTACTATGACCTCGGGCAGTACAGACTCATCAACTACCACGAGTCCCTTTGACTTTTCCACCCAGTCCACCTCCAACGTACAGGTGTATTTACGGAATGTACAGTTAATAGTATACCACTTTTCCCCTTGTATGTCAAGCAAAAACCGACTTTTTCCCATTCTCATATTGCATAAGCTTTTCCGACATAGCACCGCTGCTTTTGGAAAAAGTGAATAGTGTACGCCGAAAAAAGACACCTCCCGAGGGAAGTGTCTTTATGTTCACTGCTTGAATTTTTCCTTTATCTTGTCAAAGAATCCCGAACGCTTTTTGTAGTTCTTGTCGGTAAGCGAATCCTCGAACTTCTGTAAAAGCTCCTTCTGGTTCTTGTTGAGTCCCTTGGGCACTTCTATGACTACCTGGAAGTAATGGTCGCCCCGTTCGTCACGGTTGCCTCTCTTTACGCCCTTGCCGCGCAGTCTGAACTCGGTGCCTGCCTGAGTACCCTCGGGTATTTCGAAGGATACCTTGCCGTCTATGGTAGGTACGCTGACCTTATCGCCCAGCGCTGCCTGTGCATAGGTTATGGGAAGTTCGGTCCATATATCATATGTGTTTCTTCTCTCGAATATCGGGTCGGGTTTGACTCTTACACCGAGGAACAGGTCACCGCTCTGACCGCCGTTAAGACCGTGGCTGCCTTCACCTCTTATCTGAAGCTGTGCGCCGTCATATACACCTGCGGGTATATTAAGGGTCTTGGTTATGGTCTTGCGTATTCTTCCTCTGCCCGAACAGGTCGGACAGGGATTTTCGATAACAGTTCCCGTACCGCCGCACTTTGAGCAGGCCGATGTCTGTGCAAACGCCCCGAAAGGTGTGTTCTGAGTTATGCGCACACGACCCGAGCCATGACAGTCGGGACAGGTCTTTTTGCTGCTGCCTGCTGCTGCACCCGTACCGTTGCAGTCGGGACAGCGCTCCATACGGGTTATCTTTATCTCCTTCTGGCAGCCCTTGCAGGCTTCCATAAAGTCAAGTGTTATCGAGGATTCAAGGTCTTCTCCGCGTCTTGGAGCGTTGGGGTTTGAAGAACGTGATGCTCCGCCGCCAAAGAATGAATTGAGTATATCATCAACTCCGCCGAAGCCGCCGAAGCCGCTGAACCCTCCGAAACCGCCGAAGCCGCCGCCTGCGCCGCCGCCGTAGTTCGGGTCTACTCCCGCAAAGCCGAACTGATCATACTTCTGCTTCTTGGCAGGGTCTGAAAGCACCTCATATGCTTCATTTACCTCTTTGAACTTTGCCTCTGCGTCCTTGTCATCCGGGTGCAGGTCGGGGTGATAGAGCCTTGCCTGCTTGCGGAATGCCTTTTTTATGTCATCTTCCGAAGCGCCCTTCTGAAGCCCGAGCACCTCATAATAATCTCTTTTTTCCTCTGCCATACTATTTCCTCCGATAAGCCACTATAGGACGGCAGCCTTTTACCGCTGCCGTCCTCGGTGGTATTGTCTTTATTTATACGGCGTTATCATTCGGTGAACTCGGCATCGATGACATCGTCATTTCCGCCGTTGCCTGCGCTGCCGTTGTCAGCGCCGCCGAAACCTGCTGCTGCGTTCGGGTCAAAGCCCTCAGCGCCGCCCTGTGACTGTGCCGCTGCCTGATATACAGCTGTTGCAACTCTCTGGAATGCTTCCTCAAGATCCTTGTGTGCCGACTTGATAGCCTCGATGTCGGTACCCTTGAGTGCTTCCTTGACAGCGTTTACCTTAGTTTCGATATCAGCTCTGTCAGAAGCGTTTACCTTGTCGCCGAAGTCGTTAAGGCTCTTCTCGCACTGGAATGCGAGCTGGTCAGCTGCATTTCTTGCGTCTACCTCGTCCTTCTTCTTCTTGTCTTCCTCAGCGAAAGCCTCAGCTTCCTTTACAGCCTTGTCTATATCGTCCTTGGACATATTGGTGGAAGAAGTGATAGTGATGTTCTGCTCCTTGCCTGTGCCTAAGTCCTTAGCGGAAACGTGTACTATACCGTTTGCGTCGATATCGAAGGTAACTTCGATCTGGGGGATTCCTCTCGGAGCGGGAGCGATACCGTCAAGACGGAACATACCGAGCTGCTTGTTATCCTTAGCGAATTCACGCTCACCCTGAAGTACGTTTATATCAACAGCAGTCTGGTTGTCTGCATAGGTGGAGAAGGTCTGTGTCTTCTTGGTAGGAATGGTGGTGTTTCTCTCGATCATCTTGGTAGCTATGCCGCCTGCGGTCTCAATAGAAAGAGAAAGCGGAGTAACATCAAGGAGAAGGAGTCCGTTTTCAACGTCACCGCCGAGGATACCGCCCTGATATGCAGCACCGAGTGCAACGCACTCATCGGGGTTGATGCCCTTGAAGGGCTCCTTGCCGATAAGGTTCTTTACTGCTTCCTGTACAGCGGGTATTCTGGAAGAACCGCCGACCATGAGGACCTTGTTTATCTCGCCTATGGAAAGACCCGAGTCGGAAAGTGCCTGACGAACAGGTCCCATAGTCTTTTCAACGAGGTCTGCGGTCATCTGGTTGAACTTAGCCTGTGTAAGAGTAAGCTCTAAGTGCTTGGGGCCGTCTGCCGATACGCTGATGTAAGGCAGGCTTATGGTAGTCGAAGCGGTGGAAGAAAGCTCGATCTTTCTCATCTCGGCTTCGGTCTTGAGTCTCTGCATTGCCATAGGATCCTTGGTAAGGTCTATGCCTTCCTGATTCTTGAACTCTTCTACCATCCAGTCGATTATTCTCTGGTCGAAGTCGTCGCCGCCGAGACGGTTGTTGCCTGCGGTAGCAAGAACTTCGGTAACGCCGTCACCCATCTCGATGATGGATACGTCGAATGTACCGCCGCCGAGGTCATATACCATTATCTTCTGATCCTCTTCCTTATCTATACCATAGGAAAGAGCAGCAGCGGTAGGCTCGTTGATTATTCTTCTTACGTTAAGACCTGCGATCTGGCCTGCGTCCTTGGTTGCCTGACGCTGTGCGTCGGTGAAGTATGCAGGAACAGTGATAACAGCCTCGGTAACCTTCTCGCCGAGGTATGCTTCTGCATCAGCCTTCAGCTTCTGGAGTATCATAGCGGATATCTCCTGGGGAGTATATTCCTTGCCGCCCATAGAAGCCTTGTAATCACTGCCCATGTGTCTCTTTATCGAACTTACAGTGTCCTTGTAGTTGGTAACAGCCTGACGCTTTGCTACCTGACCGATAAGTCTGTCGCCGTTCTTTGAAACGCCTACAACGGAAGGAGTAGTTCTTGCGCCTTCGCTGTTGGGGATTACTACTGCCTCGCCGCCTTCAACAACGGCTACGCACGAGTTTGTTGTACCTAAGTCGATTCCGATTATCTTGCTCATAGTGATTTCTTCCTTTCGATATCTTATCTCTTTTTTTGAATATATGAATGTGTATTATTTACTTTCTGCGACTACGGATTTGCAACTACCACCATAGGATAGCGTATGACCTTGTCGCCTATCATAACGCCCTTTTCAAAGACCTGAGCCACAACGTTCTCGCCAAGCTCGGGGTCT
>CADBTD010000049.1 GCA_902797535.1 uncultured Ruminococcus sp.
ACATAACATAACTAACTATATTTTTTAGTAATAGTATTATAGTATGTTGAAAAGTGGATAAAGCGGTAAAAAATATCATATACCGCATAAAAATGAGGCGGTGGATTGTTGGAAAGCTGTTGGGAAAAATGTTGGCTTTGTTGGAAGATCCTGAGAGGGGTGGGGAGTGTTGGGAATGTTTGCAAAATGTGAGTTGAATGTTGGAAAAATTGTTGGTGATATCGGGCTGTGTTGGAAAAGTTTTTCAGCGGTGTGTTGAAAGAAATGGAAGATAAATTTGGTATGTTTTTGACGGGATACGTCATAACGCGTCATAAAAAGTCGCAAAAGAAATGTTTTGGACATCAAAAAGTGTTGAAAACCCTGTTGAAACTGTTGATTACTCAGATCTCTTTAAGGTTTTTCATTATATCTTCCACTGTTTCACGGAGATCGCTGTTCTGGTTGATCTTTTCAACTATATCCTGATAGTGGATAGTCATAGTTGAGTGGTTCTTATTAAGGATATTGCCTATCTGGATATATGTAAGTCCCTTGAGTTCTTTAAGAAGGTAGATAGTGACCTTTCTTGCGAGGGAGATATTTGCACGGCGGTTCGATGACAGGATATCCTCGGGGGTAACGCTGAAAGCATTTGCGACCTCGGTTATCACACGTTCGCTGGTTATCTCAGCGGGGTGGTTTTCTATCATGATCTCTTTTATAACGCGCTGTGCCATTGAGATAGAGGGTGCTTCATTGGTATATGTGGTAAGTGCCTTGATCTTATTTATAGTACCCTCGAGCTGACGGATATTTGTCTTGACCTTTTCTGCGATAAGTCTTACGAGGTTATCGGAAAGCTGAAGATCAAGCAGTTCAGCCTTAGACTTGATTATAGCCATTCTTGTTTCAAGGTCGGGGGGCTGGATATCTACCTGCATTCCCAGCATAAAGCGTGAGCGTATGCGGTTTTCGAGCTTTGAGATACGGCTTGGTGCTATATCTGAGGTAAGCACTATCTGTTTGCCTGCGTTATAGAGGTCATTGAATGTATGGAAGAACTCTTCCTGAACGGCGTCTTTATTGACGATGAACTGTATATCGTCTATCAGCAGGTAATCAGCGCTGCGGTATTTATTATGGAATTCGGTGGTAGAGCGTTCAGAGAGCGCCTGTACGAATTCATTTGTGAAGTTTTCGGTAGTGGTATAAATAAGATTGAGTTCCGGGTGGCGGCTTTTTATCTGGAACTCTATAGCCTTCATAAGGTGAGTTTTGCCGAGACCAGAATCTCCGTAGATAAACAGCGGGTTGAACACCTGAGTATTATCGTCGCCGCCGTCTGCTTTATTTGCCACTGCTGTACAGCAGGCAAACGCAAGGTCATTTGACTTGCCCTTGATGAAGTTTTCAAATGTGAGCTTATCCTGACGTATAGCGGCAGAGGGTACATCACCCGAGGGTGCTGATACCTCATCTGTGGCAACGGGGGTAGGTGCTGTGACCGAACTGCTTTTTGTCTTGACGAGCAGTTTAAGTTCAACAGGGAAGCCAAGGACGTTCTCAAAGGCTTCTTTTATCACATCTCCGTAAACATCAAGTATAGTCTTCTTATAGAACTCACTTTCGGTGAGAATATATGCTGTATTATTTTCGAGCTTGAACGGTTCAAGGTCGGCAAGCCACCTCTTATATCCTACTTCGCTTATCTGAGGAAGTTCATACAGATATTTCAATACGCTTTCAAACATTTCGCTGAAAGACTCCATAATTCCTTTTCAATCCTTTCTTTTTTAGGTCACGGCATGAGCAGAGCGGGTCTGCGCTTACTTTCTGCGGGTATGACAGTTGTGATCCGCGCAGCTTTCCGATATGATGACCACAGTGCTGATGACTGCATATCCGGCTTACAAAAATGCTTTCATCACAGCGGGTAATATTTACTTTAGCGAACAGACTCAAAGTAAATTTACGGGTCCGGCCGTATAATCAGATTCGTAATCTATTATATCATACTTTTTGGAAAATTTCAAGTCCCTATACATTATAATAATGTAGGAGGTTAGAAACGCAGGGATGTTCAAACGTACTTATAACGAGGAGTTGGGCTGTGTCTTTTTATTGACATGAAAAGTTCAGAAATAATTTACCGATGATAAAGAAGAAGCGCGGCGGAAAAAGATGAAATTTATATATATGCAGGTAAAAAACTCTTGATTTTATTATACGGGTATGTTATAATCATAATGTATGTTTACAAATAAAACAAAAGGTGGTATGTGTATCATGAACAAAGGAACAGGAACAAGATACGTTCCTGCCGTAAGCAAGCGAAAGGACAGTGAAATGTACCTGATGCTGTTTATCGTGTCATTCATAGGCATGATGGCGGCATTCATACCGACTATGCTGAAAAACGGCGGTATTTTTCTTTATTACGGTGATTTCAACTCACAGCAGATGATGTTCTATTTCCATGCGAACGAGATGGTAAGAAACGGAAATCTTGCATGGGACTGGGCTACTGACTTAGGCTCGAATTTCATAGGGTCATATTCGTTCTATCTGCTGGGAAGCCCGTTTTTCTGGCTGACCACGCTCATACCGTTAAGTGCGGTAAAATACATAATGCCCTGGATGCTGGCTCTGAAGACGAGTGTTGCGGGCATAACGGCATATGCTTACATCAGGCGTTTTGTAAAGGACAAGAATGCAGCATTCATCGGTGCGATGCTTTATGCATTCTCGGGATTCCAGCTTTACAATGTATTTTTCAATCATTTCCATGATGTAACGGCATTTTTCCCGCTGCTGCTGCTGACATTCGAGCAGCTTTCTCAGGACAAGCGTCACGGTGTATTTGCGCTTACTGTAGCGCTTTGTGCATCTATCAGCTATTTCTTCTTTGTATGCGAAGTGGTATTTGTAGTGATATACTTCTTCCTCAGGTGTCTTGACAAGGAATTCAGGATGGATTTCACAAGATTCGGGCAGCTCATATTCGAGGCTGTTTTAGGTGTTATGATATCCGGGATAATACTGCTGCCTGCGGTATATGATGTAATAAACAATCCGAGAGTAGACAGCAGGCTTTACGGCACTGACATGATATTCTACGGAGAGAATGTACGCATACCAAGAATAATACAGGCATTCTTCATGATGAGCGATATGCCTGCGAGAATAAATATACTCAAGTCTGACAATGCAAGATGGGCTTCACTGGCGGGATATCTGCCGATGTTTGCTATGTGCGGCGTTATTGCATATATAAGAGAAAAGTCAAAGGACTGGCTGTCGAAAATAGTGATAGTATGCGGCATAATGATGTGTGTGCCTGTGCTCAATTCGATATATGTGGCGCTCAACAGCAGTTATTATGCACGCTGGTACTTCATGCCTATACTTATGATGTGTCTTATGACTGCAATAGTATTTGATGAGGATCCCATGAAGCTGAAAAAGGGATATGTCATCTCAAGCGGTGTGGGACTGTTCTTCCTTGCCATAGGACTGCTGCCGAAGATGATAGACGGAAAGGTCACCTATGCACAGAATTTCCAGTATAAGGAAATGTATTATATGCAGTTGGTGGTAACTGTAGTGCTTATGGCGATAATGGGCGTTGTGATATATGTTATACCGAAGATAAACGGATTCAGGGGCCTTACAGCTGTGATAACCTCTGCTTCGTGCATAGTGATGATGTTTGCGGGCGTAAACTTCGGTGCTATACAGGACGGCGGTCATCAGGACTATATAGACCATGCTATAAACGGCAGGGAAAATATAGACATGGAAAAGCTGGACAGTTTCAGCGACAGAAATCACATCTATGCAGACAACACGTTCTACAGGATAGATACATCTGATAATGTGGACAACTGGTGTATGTTCTGGGGTCTGCCTTCGATGAGGACATTCCACAGTGTAGTACCTTCTTCGATAATGGACTACTACACATCACTCGGTCAGACGAGAGACGTTGCTTCAAGAATGGATCCCGAGGTATATGCTTTCAGAAGTCTGCATTCGGTAAGATACTATTTCAAGAAAGTAAACAATGCACAGGACAGTGCAACTGAAACTGTGGAAAATCTTTCGGGATTTGAGTATCTTGACAGGCAGAATATGTTCGACATATATGAAAACAAGAACTGGATACCCATGGGATTCACATATGACCAGTATACAACAGCAGACGATCTGAACGCTGTTATACAGAACAACAAGCCTAACGTGATAACCGAGGCGCTGGTGCTTGACATGAAGCAGCAGAGAAAGTACAGCGACATACTCACACACTATGAGTATTCGGACGACAAGGTGACAGAGGAGCATTTTGCGCAGGTATGCGAGGAAAAGAGAGCTCACAGCTGTTATTACTTCAAGGAAAGCACTCACGGATTTGATGCAAAGATAAATGCTGACAAGGACAGTCTGCTGTTCTTCTCGGTACCGTATGAGGACGGCTGGACTGCCACGGTAAACGGTCAGCCTGCGGAGATAGAGAAGGTAAACTTCGGTTTCATGGCTGTAAAGGTAAATGCAGGCGAGAACGAAGTAAAGTTCAAGTATGAAACAGCAGGTCTGAGAACAGGCATAATGATGACTGTAGGCGGTTTTATACTGCTGTTAGCTTATCTTGCGGTGCTGAAGTTCGTATTCCACAGCAAGCCCGAAAAGGCA
>CADBTD010000050.1 GCA_902797535.1 uncultured Ruminococcus sp.
CTTCTTTGTTGATGTTGCTGTGGATCTCAAAAACGTATCCATCTTTATTCCATATTACGGTGTAGGAATTATCATTTGCATCTGAATGTATCAGATACTTGGCACCGTCTTTGTCAGCTGTCTCTTCAAAGCCCGAATGTTCATTGTCTATATCCTTGTTATACGAATCAGCCGTGTACTGACTGAACAGGATAAATTTTTCTCCATTCATATAGGCCGTAAACACACTTGATCCGGTCTCGCTGTGAGATGTTTCTTCAAAACCTTCGGGAAGTGCAGCGATAGTGTATACCTGTTCGATCGTAGCCGGAGATGCAATATCTTCCTGCTTATCTACTACCACATTGTCGTGATCGCTGAAAGTATTTACAATAAACTTATATACAGCTTCTCTGCACGCTCTTACGCTCATTGAACAGGAGAATATAAGAACTATGGCAGCCGCTGTGCAGGCAGCTCGTCTTCCCGATGTGCATATAAATTCGTAATAAGAGCTTGAACGCCTTCTGACCAGTTTATCCATTTTTTTATTGAACCTATCAGAAAAGATATGCTCTTCATCATACGGAGCAGATATATATTCATCTGAATACTCGTCGGTAACTTCTTCAAGAGCCTTTCTCAATATTTCATATTCCTGCATCTGATCACCCCTGTCCTTCAAGCAAAACTCTGAGATGTTCCTTGGCATACTGTACTCTTTTTCTTGCAGCAGCTGCAGAAACACCGATAGAATGCGATATTGTGGTATAGTCAAGAGAACAATTGAACCTGAGATAAAGTATCTCTCTGTCCTGTTCACTAAGTTTTCTTATACATTCTTTCAAAAATGAGTAATCGTACTTTCCTATATTGTCATCCGTAAAGTTTATCTCATCATTATATTCTACATCGTCCATATGCTTTTTCTCCTTTTTCAGTATATCCAGAGCCGCATTTTTGGCTGTAACGGCTATGTAGTATTCAAGCTTATGGGCTTCAAGCAGCTTTATACTGTCAAAAGATCTGGCTATATTAAAAAACGCATCAGCGGCAGCCTCTTCTGCAAGAGCAGAGTTTTTCAGCACTCTGAATGCTATACTGTATACCCTTGCTCTGTATTTTTTATAGATAGCTTCAAATAAAAAGCTGTCTTTTTTTTCACCAATCATAGTCATTCCGATCGAAAGCATAGTATTACTCCTTATACCGACCTCTTTTATAATTAAGACGACACAAATAATGATTTTGTGATATCATTCAACAAAATTTCAGATAAATACAAAAGCCTGTCTCCATTAATGAAGACAAGCCGGTATGTAAGATCATATATCAATACGTCATATCATTTCGGAAACGTTCTGCTGCTTCTTTAGAGATCCCAAGTCCGAAAATGATATAATTTTCAACAGTTCCCCATTTATCTTTTATTTCATCCATCGCCGAAACAAGGTATTCTTCTTTTGCAAGAAAAGCATTTTTCAATGACAAAGCAGAGGCCTTATCTCTTCCGAAAAGTCTTGCCAGAAGATAATATCTGTTCGCTTTTGAATGGTTGACCTCATTTGTCAGCAGATAGTCCTGCATTATATTTTCAAAAGGCACACCCAGCACCGAAAGAACAAGCATAGCTGTAACGCCTGTTCTGTCCTTGCCCTCAGTGCAGTGAAACAATAGTGCACCGTCTGTACTTTTTCTTTCAAGGATAAAACGCATCACTTTTGAATAATTCTGTGCGCACTCTTCCGATACCATCATTCTGTACAGCGCGTTCATATCCGGCGACAGCTTTTTAAGATCGGCATCTTCTTCATGCGTTATACCTGCCGCCTTTTCGCTGAATATCGGCATATGATGATATTCAACGCCTTCAACACGCTTATCGGGAGTTCTTTTCAGTTCCATATCTGTTCTGAGATCAAGCACAGCGGAAAGTCTGTATTTTTCTTTTAAAATCACGCTGTCATCAGCAGTCAGCTTTCCGAGTCCCGCACCTCTCAGCAGTACTCCGTTTTTAACAGTTCTGCCGTCAGATGTTTTCAGTCCGCCTATATCACGCAGATTTCTTACGCTTTTTACAATACTTTTCATCATACCACCTATTGAAACTTTTTATCGCATAATATACATGATACAATATTTTTTTACTAATGTCAAGCTTATATTATGTCTTTACTTTTCGGGAATAGTATGGTATGATATAAAAAAACAGGAATGGAGAACGCTATGAAAAGTAAGATTGCTGCAGTATTTTCTGCGGTCGTGCTGACGCTTTCACTTTCGGGATGTGCAGTCACCGATACAGATAACACGCCATCAGATAATACATCGGAAGAATCCGTAATAAACTATCAGCAGATATCTCAGGATGAAGCAGCCGAAATGATGCAGAAGGACGACGGACACATTATACTTGACGTAAGAAGACCCGACGAATTTTCCGAGGGTCATATTCCCGATGCTATATGTATACCAAATGAAAGTATTACTGACTCGATGCCCGAACAGCTTCCCGACAAGGACGCTGTCATACTCGTTTACTGCCGAAGCGGAAACAGAAGCAAACAGGCAGCTCAGAAACTTGCTGATATGGGTTACACTAATGTATATGAATTCGGCGGGATATTAAGCTGGCAGGGCGAGATAACCACTGAATGAATTTTCGCATCGAATTGCACTGTCATATGAAAAAATCATCTTTTTTACCGCGTCACTTTTTGTGGTGCGGTATTTTTATACAAAAAAACTGCCGCACAATGGCGGCAGTCAACAGTTTTACATATCTGTTATTTTATGTTCTTGAAGGATAGTTCTCAACGTCTACCTGAGGCACGTTTGATTCATATCCGAGAAGGCTCTTCTGCAGGTGTACTGCATCAAGCATATTGATCTCACCTATACCGTCAGCGTTTGCTGCTGCCTTTGCGACATGGGTCTCAGAGGGATTTACGGTAAACTTTCCAAGTCTGATAAGATCTCTCATATCGAACTCAAGGTCGTTGTTTACGTCACCCGGCATCACATAGTCATAGTCAGGGCGGACAACGCCTGCTATCTGGTCGATCTCATATTCAAAAAAGTTAGTTACTTTTACAAATATACTCTTGCCACCTATTTCTCTCGTAGTTCCAAATTCTGTCTGCGTATTGTGGTCACAATCCTTGCGTCCGTTTAAAAATCTGGTTTTTCCGTCACCAAAATAGACATGGCTTTTCCCATCGATAACATTAAGAGCAAATGCGGGATTATTTCTCAAGTTTTCATCTTCCTGTATCTGATCATCCCAAGTAGCATCAATGCCATAGAAATTGCCATCATCAAGCTTGATGTAATTCCATGCATGACCAAAGAATTGGCTCGAATCACTCGGATCATAGCAAGCTCCAACGCTGAAAACAGATTCAAGTCCGGCCAAGTTGCAAAGCAATTCATATGAACGCGCATAGCCTTCGCATACGCCCTCTTTATTTACAGCTGGCGCAACTATAGTGTGAGCAAACGCTTCAAATGATTCCACTTTGTTTCCAGCATCATCAAGTATATAATTTCCGTTTTCATCTTTCTGATAAGCATAAGTCATATTATCACAAAGATATTGATATAGCGCCATATGTTTCTGTGCAAGTGTCGACTTTCCCTCAGTTAGTGCGGGTGCCTGACCGTAAAAATCTATTATGTTCGACTGAACGGCTGCCCTGTCAGAACCGCTGGCATACTCCTCGGGTATAAGAATTAAAAATAAAGTTTTATCATCTGTATTTACCAAGGTGACTTTCATGCTATATAAGAAATAGAATATTGGATTGTCGGCCATATAGTTCATAAAAAACTTGTATCCCTCAGCCAATAATTCATACTGCTGCTCAGCAGTTTCAGCTTTTGTCATTCCGGGGATGATCTGACTTGCAGGGATAGCTTTAAATACAAATAAATTATAGCCATTTCCTGCACCATCATCTAATTTTACCGGTTCGACATCCACATTACTGTTCCAGAAATCAATGCATTCCTGATATAGATCATTATATAATTGCTGATGAACATTGCCATTCGGAATAGTTGCAAGGTCTACATAACCCGGCTTGTTTCCATTGGCATCACGCTGTGCAGCCTGTTCAAAAAAGCTGATATCCTCTGCTGCCGATGCAGATATCGCTGCGGTGACGGATAATGCTGCTGCAGCTGTGAGCGCTGTTGCTTTCTTTATATATTTACCAAATTTCATGTTATTTAAATCCTTTCTCTCCTTAAAGATCGTTTTTGCTGTTTATATCTTACTTTTTCCTTACTTGCTCTTTCTTGCCACGACAGTCAGTCCGAGTGCCAGTAAAACTGTCACACCTGCAGCAGCCGCACCTGTCTTGGGGTTGTCGGTCTTGCCGCTGTTCTGTGCCGAGGAAGATGTGCTGCTCTTAGATGAAGAAGCAGATGTGCCTGACGCTGCAGTGCTCGATGAAGCTGTACTTGAAGAAGCAGTGCTCGACGACGCAGTGCTTGACGAATCGGGGGTACTTGAAGAAACTGTTTCGCTTGAAGTATCAGCTTCACTTACAGTATCCTGAACAGAGGAGGAATCGGATTCACTTGATGCTGTTTCCTCACTCGAAGTTTCGGCTTCACTTGAAGCGGTGTTGTCAGTCACCACTACGCTCACCGAGGAACCCGAATACGGAACAGCCTGTTCGTTTGCATCATATGCAGTCATGCCGCCGACATCGAATGTGTAAGTTCCTGCAGCCAAAGCTCTGAATGTCACACTGTATACAGCACCCGAATATGTGCTGTTTTCTGTGCCGAACCAGCTTGCGCCCGTACCTGTGGGCGAGATCAGCGCTCCCTGCTCTAAAGCAGTGCCCGATTCAAATGCAAATCCGCTTGCATCATATGTAACAGAACTGGACCATGCTGCGACACCATCACCGCCTGCTGTGAGATTTACTGTGACCGTGACCATATCACCTACGTTGACAGATGCTGCAGAAACACTCGGCGTAAATGCCACACTGCTTTCTGCGAATGCCTGTACTGTTGCCACCGATGCAAACATCGCTGTGGCTGCTGCAAATGCAGCGACCTTGTTTTTGATCATTTTTTGATTCATTCCTTTCAATTCTCTAAACTTTTCTGAGCTGTGTTCTCAGCCCATATCATATGGGTGAAAGCGCTTCTTGCACGGGTGCCGGTTCTGTATTTTTTTGGTGGCGCCCTGCATATCATCCGAGTATTATTATATCACAAATGGTGCTTACGGTCAATGATTTGGACGTGCGGCTCACTCCATTTTTGATACCGTTCACGACAAAACGAGTTCATCATTTACATTTTATGGAAATTATCATTTCATGCTTGACAAATCGAACAAGATGGTATATAATTATATAAACAAGTTTATATAATTGCGTTTATATAATTTTTACCGGAGGAACTTATGGCAAGAAAAGTAACTATAACAAAAGAGATGATACTTGAGTCCGCACTAAAAATGCTTATCCGTGACGGGTATTCATCTATAAATATAAAAACACTTGCAAGTGAGATAGGCTGTTCAACTCAGCCAATTTCCTGGCATTTTAAAAATATGGAAGGGCTCAGAAAAGCCCTTGCGGGTTATGCAAGAGAGTACGCTGCACGAAAAGCGGCTTCATACAGCGATAATGCAGCAGAGGATTTTGCACATATGGGCGAAGCATATATCAGCATGGCTGTAAATGAACCTAATCTGTTCAGATTTCTCTATCTTGGCGAGCTGCCTGTCAGCAGAGCCTATTCGGCGGAAGATATTTCAGGGGATAAGGAAAGTGAGCTGATATCACGGATATCAGCCCAGACTGGACTTTCTCAAAATCAAGCCGCATTGTGTATTCGTGATACGGTAATATACTCTCACGGTATCGCAGTGATGCTTCTGACAGGTGTTTTCAAAGCAAGTGAAAAAGAGGCAATGAACATGATAAAAAGTGCTTCGGAATGCTTCGTTGAAAAAAGAAAGGGTGAATAGTTATGGACAGAAAGAGACTATACCTGCTTCTGCCTGTACGGTGTATCATATTTTTTCTGATATTTACACTCGGGGCGCATATTGCAGGAAAGACGACAGATGAAGTAAGCAGCTGGTGGTCGATAGCTGCCTCAATAGTAAATATCCTGACGATCATTCTTCTTGCTGTTGCAGCTAAAAGAAGAGGCGGGTCTTACAGAGAGCTGATAAACTACCGCAAAGGACATTCGAGATCAAAAAGAATGATCATTTTTATTACGGCTTTGGTGGTGACAGGTATGTCGGGAATGCTTCTATCCGGGCTGTTGTTTTACGGAACACTTATGCCTGAAGCATCACTGAGAATGACTGCGCCTGTACCTGTAGTGCTTGCTGCCGCAAATATGCTGGTATTGCCTGTATCTTCCGCACTTGCGGAAGACGGATTGTATCTCGGTGCGGGAACCGGAAGTATAGAAAACAAATTTGCATCAGTTGCTGTTCCCGCATTTTTCTATGCTGTGCAGCACTGCTTTATACCTCTTCTGTTTGATATAAGGTACATGGGATACCGTGCGTTATCTTTTCTGCCGCTTACGGTGATATTCTGCATATATTACCGCAAAAAGAAGGACCCTCTGCCTCTGATGGCAAGCCATGCGATACTTGACTTTGCAACAGCATCAAGCATACTTGCCATGTCTATATCCCCGGGAGCATATGAACAGATGGCTGATATGATAAAATGACATGACAACAGGGACTGCCGTAAATTATACAGCAGTCCCTGTTTTATTAAATACCATCAGAACTCATATGGTGTGACCTGATAAACAAAATAGTTCAGCCAGTTTGAAAACAGAAGATTTGATGTGGATATCCAGCGGCTCACAGGTTCATTGCCCGGGTCATCGTCAGGAAAATAGTTTTTTGGTATAGCAGGTGACAGACCTTTATCGGTATCACGGATATACTCCTCTGCAAGACGTGTACGGTCATACTCGGGGTGACCGTTAATAAAGATATTCTTTCCGCCGTCTGAGATGATATATGCACCTGCCTCATCAGATTCCGCAAGTATCTCAAGCTCAGGCACTTTACGGATATCTTCGCTTTTTACACCCGTATACCTGGAATGCGGTGCATAGAATACCTCATCAAAACCTCTGGTCAGTTCGCTGTTCTTATCAAGCACCTTATGTGCGTAAATGCCTGACAGCTTGCCTTCAAGCTCATATTTGGGCACACCGTAATGATAATACAATCCCGCCTGTGCTGCCCAGCAAAGATGAAGTGTTGAAGTAACGTGTATGCGTGACCATTCAAGTATTCCCGACAATTCGCCCCAGTAATCCACTTCCTCATACTCCAGCTTCTCGACAGGCGCACCTGTTATTATCAATCCGTCAAAGTACTGGTTTTCTATCTGATAGAACGGCCGGTAGTTCTTTATAAGGTAGTTCATAGGTGTGTTTTTGTACTTGTGTGTTACAAGTCTGATGAAAGTTACCTCCACCTGAAGCGGCGAATTAGACAGCAGCTTAAGAAGCTGAAGCTCAGTATTCTCCTTATCCGGCATCAGGTTGAGCACCGCAATTTTAAGTTCTCTTATATCCTGGTGCATCGCACGCTCCTCGGTCATAGCAAAAATATTTTCCTTTTTCAATTTGTCTACTGCGGGCAGACTTTCCTTTACTCTGATAGGCATTATACTTTCCTCCTCAGCTATATTTCTCCGC
>CADBTD010000051.1 GCA_902797535.1 uncultured Ruminococcus sp.
GATATCCCTGACCTCCGCCCATGTAAGTGTACTGAGATCTCTCATTTACGATTACCTCCATATCTTTAGTATGGAGATATGATAGACCCGGTCGCTGCGGCCGGGTCAACGCATATTTTGTTAACGTCCGGTGAATTTTTGATGCGCGGAGGGTATGGTATTATGATACCACAGCATGAGGAAAAATGCAAGCATAAAAACAAAGCCCGCAAACAGCATTTCCGGGCCGTTTACGGGCGTAAGATCAAAAAACATATTCACCGACTGAGTTCAGACTTCGTTTGGCTGAACATCAGCATCTTCACGGCGGGGGACGCTGAACATTATATCCAGCACGAAAGTCGGATACTGCTGTGTTACATTTACCGTGCCGCCGAGCCTTTCGACGGTTTTTCTGATATTGAACAATCCGAAGCCGTGATCCTGCTTATTCTCCTTTGATGTCTGAAATCCGGGGGTATCATTGCTATTGGGATTTGATATACATATGAACTGCACATCTCTTTTCAGGATACAGCTTACATCGATCGTGCGTTTGCTTTCATCGGTGATCTTCTGACAGGCTTCGATCGAATTGTCGAGTGCATTTGCAAGTATGGTGCAAATATCGAATGCGGAGATATCGGGAGATATCACACCCGAGAAATCCAGTCTGCAGCCGTTTCTGACAGCTGCTTCGTTTTTATCGTTCAGTATCGTATCAGCTATGGTATTGCCGCTACGGAACGATACGGCCTGCATTGCCTGATTATTTGCGATCGAGCCGAGATATTCTTTTGCTTCATCGGTCTTGTTTTCGTTGAGCAGGGAGTTAAGACAGTGCATATGGTTTTTATAGTCATGACGGAACCTTCTGATATCATTTGACATATGATCCATCTTTTCGTAATACCTTGTCTGCATCTCAAGCTGTTTATCCAGAAGAGAGGCTGATCTTTTGTAATAGTATGCCGAAAGATTGCCGGTTATGATAAGTATCATTATCAGCACGGACAATATGCTCGTAAATATGATGCACGCTTTAAGGACGGTGAACAGATGTGTGCCGAATATACTGTTCTGCGAAGCGACCATTATGAATGAGTTGAACACGGATATGATACCTATGTATATGAACATAAGGACATATACCTTTGTCGGCAAGAGTTTCAGACTGAGCCGCAGGTCTTCGCCCTTTTTGCTCACATACCATCTGAACAGAAAGAAAAATGCGGTATTGATAACGAGGGATATGCCGCTGCTGAGTATATCGAAATACTTTTTGTCCATAAGGTTATCGAGGAGCATTATTGCCATCGGGCTTATCATCCCGTCTATGAACAGGTACATAAGCATGATGTAAAGCGTTTTAAAAGGTTCTTTTCTGTGTGAAAAAAAGAGGGCCGCATAAAGCAGCAGAGATATGACCGCATGGATAAATCTGATCTTTACATTCACGAGAATGAGTACAGAATATATGATAAGAAACGGGATACTTGCTTTGGCGGTCTTTTTTCGGTCAATGGTCTCGGAAATTATCATATGGATATTAAAAAAGTACATCAGATATTGTCCGAGTCTGATAATATGCAGTGCTGTGTTCAATTTACACCTCACGCTCTCTTTACATAATTCATGTAATAATTGCTGAACTCCTTGAATTTCGCCCTTGAGATAACAGCTCTGTGCCCGTTTGAAAGAACCACTCCCGTTTTATCAAATGAAGCTATATGGTTGAAGTTTACAAGGTAAGAGCGATGTATCCGCATAAAGAAATCCGAACGCAGCTCTTCTTCAAGGTGTGAAAGATTGGATGAGTAGCGGTAAGATGCGTTTTCGGTGGTTATATAAGTATAGACATTTTCCGCCTGTGCATATATTATATCTTTTTCGGGAATAACGATGCTCTTGTTATATTCCGTATCCCTGACGACTATCTTGTATTCCGAACCAAGTTCTTTTATTGCTTCATCTATGGCTTCATACAGCTTTTCTTTATCGACGGGCTTGACGAGAAATCTGAAAGCATTGTATTTCATGCTGTCAAAGACCACCTCGGAATAGCTGCTTACAAAAACGACTTTTGCGGAGCTGTTTTTTTCACGCAGAGCTTTTATCGTATCAAGTCCGTTCAGATAACCCATCTGATGATCAAGCAGTATTATATCGTAAGAAATGGTGCTGTTGAGCAGTTTGCTGCCATCATCGTATTCATCTGTCGGAATGACTTGTCCGCGTTCCGTACAGTACTGATCAATCATACGTATGAGTTCATTTCTGAATACTTTTTCATCATCACATACTGCAATTTTCATTTATGATACCTCAGTCAGATCATTTTAGGCCATTACGGTCAGTTATATTTGTTTCCTGTTAATTATAACACAGCTTTAACAAGAAAGCAATATATAAAAAGAAAAATATCAGCACATTGATGAGATCTGTAAAAAAGCGGCAGCATTACCATTCACATAAAATAAATGACAGTTTACAAAGAATTTATTGAGCTGCAAAGGGTCAGGCTCTATAATGAAACTGTGATACGACACAGACTGTGACATGAAAGAAAGGATGATACTATGGTGATCAGAACAAAAGATCTGTGCAAATTCTATGGTGAAGGAACAAACATGGTAAAAGCACTGGATAACGTGAATATCAGTGTTGAGAGGGGCGAGCTTATCGGCGTGGTCGGAAGATCGGGAAGCGGAAAATCAACGCTGCTGAATATGCTCGGCGCTCTTGACCGTCCCACCAGCGGCTCTGTAGAGATCGGCGGGCAGGACATCTCAAAGATGAACGATGAACAGCTTACGGCAATGAGGCGTTCAAAGATAGGGTTCATATTCCAGAATTATAATCTGATACCTGTGCTCAACGTATATGAGAATATCGTAATGCCGATACAGCTTGACGGCAAAAAGCCTGACACGCAGTATATCAGGTCCATACTTGATGCGCTGGAGATCTCACATAAGATATCAGCACTTCCCGCCTCATTATCAGGCGGACAGCAGCAGCGTGTAGCTATAGCAAGAGCACTTGCGAACAGGCCTGAGATAGTGCTTGCTGATGAGCCCACCGGCAATCTTGATGAGGCTATGGGCGAGGGTGTTGTTAATATGCTGAGATTCATGAACAGGGAATTTGACCAGACGATAATTGTTGTTACACATGATCAGGATGTTGCGGAGAAGATGAACAGAAACATCAGAGTAGCTGATGGGAGAGTGAGTTCATGATAAGGAAATTTTCATTCAGGTCATTGATGGCCGATAAACTGAGATGCTTTTGTACCATAACAGCAATGATACTGACTTCGATACTGTTTTCAACGCTGTTCACCACTGTGACAGGTATTGAAAAGGCATATGATCATTACAACATAAAGAAGACAGGCACTGATTATCATTTCATCGTAAAGGACACGTCAGCCGGCTCAGATGACACGGTAAACAGGATAAAGGAAAACGGGCTTGTAGATTCAGCAGGCAGGCGTACATTCATTTCATATGCCGTAAACGAAGAACTCGGCTATAATGTTGAGATAAACTATATGGACGAGGAATATGCACGTCACAGCTTCTACGGGATCACGGAGGGATCTATGCCCTCAAAAGCAGACGAGGCCGCAATAGATACGATGACACTCGAAGCACTCGGGATCAGCAAAACAGTAGGTGCTCCCGTATCAATAGACATAGATGTCGGCGGCGAAACGATCACAGAAAATTTTGTTCTCAGCGGCTGGTTCAGCAATAACGCATCCTACTCCGTAAAGATAGGACAGGTACTCGTTTCCGAAGCGTACAAGGAACAGTGGGCATCACTGCATGAAGGCAGTGACGCAGAGGGCAAGGACGAGATAGGAGTATATCTTGATTCGGCATATGATATAGAGGAGGAAGCGGCAGAGATACTTGAAGAGGCAGGAGCAGGATCGGAGATCGGGAATGTAGCTGTAAACCCTGCATACTATTCCGAAAGCGAGGGTGTATCTGCAGGTACGGTGCTTGCGCTGGCAGGCGGTGTGTCGATGATAATACTAATAGGATATCTTATCATACACAATATCTTCTACATATCCGCAAAGCGTGATGCAAAGCTTTTCGGCAGACTGAAGACCATAGGGATGTCGGACAGGCATCTTGCTCAGTTTGTTAGAACTCAGGCATACTTTCTTATGATAACAGCAGTGCCTATAGGTATACTCTGCGGCTGCTTCATCGGCAGCAGGCTGCTGCCCTTCCTGCTTATGCAGACAAGCATGGCGGATATTGCGAACGACAGCATATCACTGAAAAATAATATGCTCGGGATACTTTCATTTTCATCTGTATTTGTAGTAATAACAACATTTATCAGCATAAACGGCCCGATAAGGATGATAAAAAAGCTCTCACCTGTCGAGTCAGCGAGAATAGAACTAAGCGGAGGCAGATCACAGAGAAAGACCACAGACGGGAGCAGGCTTTACAAATTTGCCTTCTACAATATCCTCAGAAGCAAAAAAAGTCTTGCATTGCTTGTAGTAAGCATCGCGCTTCCGATACTTCTCGTAATAGTATCATTTGACATACTGTGCAGCTTTGATATGGACAAGTACCTTTCGTCGATACTCTACACCGATTATACGATAGCATCGGCTGATTATTACAAGAACGAATATCTCGATTTTGACGGGAATGTATCCGCACTTGATGAAGATATAGTAAATGATATCAGAAGCAGCAGTTTCTATGAGGATGGTGCTGTCATATACGGTGACCGTGCAACAGACTACACAGAGATTATCGGCTCAGGTCTGCTTCCCGGTGAGGAGTACGGCTTAAATATCTACGGAACAGAAAGAGCTGCGCTCAACGAGAAGCAGTTTATCGAAAGCGATATCGATATCGAGGCTTTTGAAAAAGGAAGCGGGATAATCGAGGGATGCTGGACAGACAGCAGCGGTCAGATATATCCCGGTACCGCACTGTACAGCAAGGGGGACACCGTCAAGCTGAAATGCAGTGACGGTAAAACAAGGGAGTATACTGTTCTCGGCCATATGAATGTAGCTATGGGCACGCTGACCACAAAGATATCCGACAGCAGCACAATGTGTGAATTATACTTCTGTCCCGAGCAATATAAGCAGATAAGCGGCAACGAAAACATCATGTCTATGGAATTCAACGTCAGGAAGGGCTGTGAAGGAGAAGCGGAGAGCTATATGGAGCAGCTCAAGGAAGAGATACCGTTTATAAATTATGAGTCCGTGTATTCGCTGGCCGAAGATTTCGCATCCATGCGAAAAATGATCAGGATGATAAGCATCATTTTGTGTACTGTACTCACATGGATAGCGGTAATGAATCTCATCAATGTATTTGTTTCAAGCATACTTGTAAGAAAGAAAGAAATAGCGGCTATGAAAAGTATCGGCATGACCCGCAGTCAGCTGAGAAAGATGTTCCTCTGGGAGATCCTTTACTATAACGGCGCATCATTTATCCTGGCATCAGCGCTGTCTCTGCTTCTGTCTGTTTCCGTCCTCAGATGGTTCATCAACGGATTCTCATTCCTGAGTTTCCGTACAGACCCGGCTGTATATCCCGCGATACTGTTTGTAATACTGTTCATCGGGATCATCACCGTGATAGTAACAGAGAAAAAAGTATCCAAAGCAAATATTGTGGAAGAGCTAAAAACACTGTAGATCATTTGTGGTAAATAACAGAGCATGGATATCACATTTGTCAACGATCAGCATATTATATATTGAGAATCAAATGTTTTCTCCCATTGAAGAGCTATGTATTATTATGCCGTTCTTCGGCAGCTCGGATATATATCTTTGATTGATAGGGGCAAAAAGAAAAGCCCGGAAGCAGCGTATCTGCGCTGTTTCCGAGCGTATGGTCTGTCAGTCAATAACTAAAATGATAACACCTTAGTCTTTGTCAAAAGAATAATGCATTTTTTCAGAAAAGATCCAGCATACTGTCGAGATAGATCTCTTCACGGACAGTCAGCCTGTATTCGGGTTTTGTAAGATAATAAAGCAGAAATTCGAGATTGACAGCACTTCCCAGTCCTCTGCCTTCTATTTTGAAATTGGAAAAACCGAGGGACAGATATGTGTTCATGATGTCATCTGTACCGATAAATCCCGGATTTTTCATTGCCCTTGAAAAACGGTACCC
>CADBTD010000052.1 GCA_902797535.1 uncultured Ruminococcus sp.
AGGCAGGGCGGAAAAGGCTGTTGCCGAGCACCGCGCCATACTCAGCGCCATAAAAGACAACGACGGCGAGCTTGCAGAAAAGCTCACCGCCGAACACATCACAAATGCGGAGTTCAATCTGTTCTCCCGTAACGAGGAAGAATAACGCATGAACAGTTTCCCGACTGTACCGGCAAGAAGGCAAGTAACACATATGCCATCTTGCCATCTTGCCATCTTAGTTTATTGATATACAGTAGTAACACTTTAGTGTAATACAGTGCTGTAGTAAGAAGGCAAGAAGGCAAGAAGGCAAAATTATAAGTGCCATCTTAGAACAAAAAAGAGCCGTTCCCCACGGCCTTATCAGCACTGCGTGCTGAACGGCATAGGGAACAGTGTGTAGGGTGGGGACTTGCCCCACCGCTGTCGCACCTTACGTTTATTGGTGATATTCACAGTCGGGGCAGAGGGTTGATTTTACAGCGCTGATGCTGTATAATAGTAAAGGTCTGTTTTACAGACGATCTGCTTACCGAAAAGAGGATAAATATATGAATATATTTGGTGTAAATATAACGGACCATTCCGAGCTTGCGGCTCCGTACAGAAAATTTGCGGGACAGCTGTCAGAATGGTACGGAGGAGGCGAGCTTCCCGAGCTTGCAGGACAGGATCTGCGCTTTATTTTACAGCTGCAAAGGCAGAAGCTGCAGTCGATGGGTCTTGAGATGCAGTGCAGCATGAAAAAATCGGGAGCGAAAAAGGCAGAGATCGGCAGCGTTTCTTTCAGCGACAGAGTATTTATAAACAGCATCATCGGCGGAAATGTGGATATGACAAGAAGCATTTACAGCAGTCAGGATCAGCGCCGTAAAGACACTGAGGTCATCAGCTTTGAAGCGGTGATACAGGAACTTAAAGCCGACAGCAGCCCGAGTGCGGATATGGCATTGTGCTGTCCGCACTGCGGTGCGCCCTCAACGCTCGGAGAACTTCAGGCAGGCTGTAAATACTGCGGCACAAAATTTCTTATGAGCGAGCTTTATCCGAGGGTCATGAACTTTTTTATCTCAAACGACACGGACAACTCACAGAAAAGCTCAAAGAACCGCCGTGATATGGCTGTCTGTATGGCTATAGCCATTATCCCGATGGTGATATTTTTCATTATATCGGGCAATAAAGGCATGACAGAAAACATTTTCTCGGGCATAATTGCAGGAGGTATCGTAGGGTTTTCGCTGTTTATATTAAAAAAGCTGTTCGGGGTCTTCGGAATGATGGGCCGTGATGCGAGAGGCGCGGGAAAGACCGTTTCATCTCTGCATTATATGAACAAGATAAAGAAGTATGATCCCGAGTTCTCGACCGAGTATTTCCGTGATAAGGTGATGAGCCTGTTCAGGATGGCGGTCTACAGCAAGGACGCTTCACAGCTTGCCTGCTGTAAATGCAGCTGCCCCGAAAAGGCCGCTGATATCATTGAAGCGGATCTTCACAATTTAAGCGTGAACAGCTGTAAAATAAAAGACAGGACCTGCGACACGGATATCACGCTTTATCTTGACTGCCTTCACTACAGTAAAGGAAAATTCAGAAGAAAGACCGACAAATACAGAATGTGTGTAAGAAAGCGGATCAAAAGACCCACCGAGCTCGGGTTTTCCTTTGCGGCAGTAAGATGTCCGTCATGCGGCGCAAGCTTTGATGCACGAAATGTAAAGACCTGCCCGTACTGCGGCAGTGAGTATCTGCATGAAGAAAATGACTGGATAATCACCGACATCAGATAACAGTGTATACAGCCGAAAGCGGAGCGGAAAATGACGTTCCGCTTTTTTTATTGCCCGAAAACAATATTAATAATAACTTCACGGCAATGATATAAATATTTGCTAATATTACAATATGCCGGAATATCAATGCAGGTCCGGCTGCTGCTTTTCTTTCACGGGAGGAGAGAAAATGAACATAATCCACATGAAGTACGCCGTAGAAGTCGCAAGGATAGGCTCGATAAACAAAGCGGCGGAGGAACTTCTGATAGCACAGCCTAATCTCAGCCGCTGTATAAAGGAACTTGAGAGCGACCTGGGCATAACCATATTTTCCAGAACATCAAAGGGCATGACCCTTACCCCCGACGGCGAGGAGTTCATAGGCTATGCAAAAAAGATACTTGACCAGATAGATGATGTGGAGAAGATATATCATCAGGGAGTGCCGAAAAAGCAGAAATTTTCCATCTCGGTGCCTCGTGCAAGCTATATCTCCGAAGCCTTTGCGAAGTTCTCACAGTGCATCTCCGACGACTCTGCCGAGCTGTTCTACTATGAAACGAACTCGCACCGTGCCATAGACAACATACTTGAATCCGACTATAATCTGGGCATAATAAGATACGCCTCGGTCTATGACAAGTATTTCAAGCGCTCGCTGGAGGAAAAAGGCCTGGGATATGAGCTTATCGCTGAATTTCACTATGTGGTCACAGCAGGCAGAGAAAGCCGCATAGCACGCTCAGGCGAGGTGCATTACAGCGACCTCAGCGGCATGATAGAGATAGCCCATGCAGACCCATATGTGCCTTCCCTGCCGATCTCAACAGTAAAAAAAGACGAGCTTCCCGACAATATCGGCAGACGCATATTCCTCTTTGAAAGGGGAAGTCAGTTTGACCTGCTGTCATTAAATCCCGATACATATATGTGGGTATCTCCTCTGCCCGACAGGGTGCTCGACATCTACGGGCTCGTGCAGAAAAACTGCGCAGAGCACAAGCGTCCCTACCGTGATATGCTCATCTACCGCAAAGGCTACAGGCAGACCGAGCTTGACCGAAAGTTCATAACAGAGCTCATAGCATCAAAGCGTGCCTATTTTCCGAAAATGGATATGCACGACTGAACCGCAAAAAAACGACACGGCGGGATCGCTGTATCATATACTGTCTAAAGTCCCCGGAGCAAAGTGTTTCCGGGGGCTTTTTCCGTATCGGCATATCATTTGCAGCGGGTTATATCGATAAATATAATACCGATATACTTTTTTGGTTATTCCGTTTTCAGACAGCTGATGCTATAATAAAAATACAGGAGGTGGGAAAGTGAAAGGACCTGTTTGTTCAAAAGCAACGCTGGGCAGACTTCCCGTGTATCTTGACTATCTCAGAAGCGGCGGAGAGAGCGAGAACGTTTCTGCCGCAGAGATATCAAGAGCGCTGGGACTGGGTGATGTGCAGGTGAGAAAGGACCTCAACGCCATCAGCGGTCCTGGCAGGCCTAAGGTAGGCTACAACAGAAAAGAGCTTATAGCCGACCTTGAAGCAGTGCTTGGCAGAAAAGCCTGCACCCCCGTCATCATAGTCGGGGCAGGGAAAATGGGCAGAGCGCTCCTTGACTATGACGGCTTTGCAAGGTACGGGATAAAGATATCCGCCGCCTTCGATATCGCCGCCGACAAGACCGACAAGAGGATACTGCCGCTGGAATGTCTGGAGGAACACTGCAGACGCTTCGGCATACACGCAGGCATAATCACAGTGCCTGCGTCAGCTGCACAGGAGGTCTGTGACCTTATGATAAGATGCGGCATAACCGCCGTGTGGAATTTTGCGCCCACAGCACTGACTGTGCCCGACAGCATCAGAATGTGCCGTGAAAATCCGGCGCTTTCACTTGCACATCTCACAATGCCGCTGAGAGACCGTAAAGAAAGGACACCGATATGAATCTTGACCGTGTGATAGCCGTCAGAAATACCAAGACCGTATACCGTGACGGCGACAAGTGTATAAAGGTATTCAACAGCTCATATAAAAAATCCCGGGTGCTGAATGAAGCGCTGAATCAGTCGATAGTCGAAGAAACGGGCATAAAAATGCCGAAACTCATCGAGGTGCTGATGATAGATGGAAAATGGTCTGTCGTTTCGGAGTATATAAGCGGAAAGACCATAGCTCAGCTTATTTCCGAAGACCCTTCAAAAAAGCGGGAATACATAGAAAAAATGGTGGATATACAGCTTGAGATACATTCAAAGACCTGCCCCATGCTGAGAAAGCTCAAGGACAGGATGAATGAAAAGATAAGCAGGACAGACCTGCCTGCCACCACAAGATACCACCTGCACGACCGCCTTGAGGGTATGCCCAGGCACACCAAGCTGTGTCACGGCGACTTCAATGCGTCAAATGTTGTCATGGCAGACGACGGGAGCTGCTGTGTGCTTGACTGGGCACACGCCGCACAGGGCAACGCCTCGGCGGACGCTGCATGGTCTTATCTGTGTTTCCGTCTTGACGGCGACGATGAGGGTGCCGGGATGTATCTTGACCTTTTCTGTGAAAAAAGCGGCACAGCCGGAGAATATGTGCAGAAATGGATCCCCGTCGTGGCGGCTTCACAGTCGGTAAAGGAAACCGAAAAAGAGCGTGAACTTCTGCTTTCCCTGGCAAGCGAGGCAAAGTATGTATAAAGAGGTGCTATAAATGAAAGTAACGGTATGTATAGGGTCATCATGTCATCTGAAAGGCTCGCGTCAGGTAGTCGAGCAGCTTCAGGACCTGATAAGCAGTGAATGTCTCGGTGACAAAATAAAGCTGGGAGGCACCTTCTGCATGGGCGAATGTCAGAAGGGCGTATGTGTTTCCGTGGACGACGTGCTTTATTCGGTATCCCCCGAGACCACAAAGGATTTTTTCCTCAGCGAGATAAAAAGCAGGGTGCAGTGACATGGTGATAATACAGATATGCGTGGGGTCATCCTGTCATCTGAAAGGGTCGGAGGACATCATAGAACTGCTGAAAAATGAGATAGACGCTCGGGGGCTTGAAAACGAAGTGACCCTTGCGGGGAGCTTCTGTGCGGGGAAATGCAACCGTGAGGGCGTTACCATAACAGTTGACGACGAGGTATACACAGGCGTTACCCGGGAGAGTTTCAGCGAATTTTTCAGAAAAGCGGTATTGGAAAAGTCAGGAAAGTGAGTAGAAGAAAATGAGCAGCTGTTTAACGCTAAAGAAATCGAACTGCAAAAACTGCTACAAATGCATAAGGCACTGTCCCGTAAAATCCATAAGGTTTTCGGGGAATCAGGCGCATATCATCGAGCAGGAGTGCATACTCTGCGGTCAGTGCGTGGTGGTCTGTCCCCAGGATGCAAAGCAGATAGTGGACGAGTCGGAAAAGGTGCGGGTGCTGCTGCAGTCGGGAGCGCCTGTAGTCGTAAGTCTTGCTCCGTCATTCATAGCAAACTATCGCGGCGCAGGCATTGAGCAGATGAGAGCCGCCCTGAAAAAGCTGGGCTTTTACGACGCTGAGGAAACAGCAGTCGGCGCACAGCAGGTAAAGCTCGAATACGAGCGCCTGCTGAGAGAGGAAAAGCGTGATGTTGTGATATCCTCCTGCTGTCATTCGGTGAATCTGCTTATACAGAAGTATTTCCCTTCGGTACTGCCCATGCTGGCAGATGTTCTCTCCCCCATGCAGGCGCACTGTGCCGACATAAAAAGACGTGTCGAGGGCGCAAAGACGGTCTTCATAGGTCCCTGCGTATCAAAAAAGGACGAGGCCGAGCATTACGGCGGCACAGTTGACGCAGTGCTGACCTTTGACGAGCTTTCCGCATGGCTGAAAGCCGAGAATGTGGAGATAGAGCGCACCTTTACAAAGGACGAGAACAACCGTTCCAGGTTTTTCCCAACAGCAGGCGGCATACTGAGGTCGATGGACTGTGACCTGCCCGAATACAAATATATCGCCGTTGACGGGATAGAAAGATGCATCTCGGTGCTGCGTGAGCTGGAAAAAGGGAGCATACACAACTGTTTTATCGAGATGTCCGCCTGTCAGGGCAGCTGTCTGGGAGGCCCTGTAATGGAAAAATCCCGCAGCACCCCAATAGAAAATCTGATGCTCATATCGGATTATGCAGGCAGCAGGGACCTGGACGCACCTCAGCCCGACAGCCTGTACATGAAAAAGCGATTCACCTTCATAGACCTTGAGGCAAAGCAGCCTTCAGAGCCAGAGATAAGGCAGATACTCGCACAGATGGGCAAAACACGCCCCGAAGACGAGCTCAACTGCGGGTCATGCGGCTATAACACCTGCCGTGAAAAGGCGGCTGCCATATATCAGGGCAAGGCGGATATGTCTATGTGCCTGCCATTTCTGAAGGACAAGGCTGAGAGCTTTTCCGACACCATAGTGCGCAACACTCCCAACGGGCTCATAGTGCTCAACGACTCGCTGGAGGTGCAGCAGATAAACTCTGCCGCCATGAAGATAATGAACATACGCTATGCCTCGGATGTGCTTGGCGACCAGGTGGTAAGGATACTTGACCCGAAGGTGTTCATAGATGTGCGCAGCACAGGAAGAGGCGTGTACAACGAGCCTATCTTTCTGACGGAGTACCGCAAATACGTCGAGCGCACCGTAGTCGCAGACCGTGAGAGCAAGATGCTCATATGCATAATGCGTGACGTTACCGAAGAAGAAAACGCAAGAAAGAAAAAGGAAGAGATAAGCCGTAACACCGTTGAAGTTGCGGACAGGGTCATAGACAAGCAGATGAGGATAGTACAGGAGATAGCTTCCCTGCTGGGCGAGACCACTGCCGAAACAAAAATAGCGCTGTCAAAGCTCAAGGAGTCGATACAGGATGAATAACTTGTGCGCGGACATAGGATACAAAAGCATAAATCACGCAGGCGAGCAGCTTTGCGGCGACCACATCGACATAGTGGAGAATGACGATTCCACCGTGATAGTGCTGGCAGACGGCCTGGGCAGCGGCGTAAAGGCGAGCATTCTTTCAACGCTGACATCAAAGATAATCTCCACCATGCTTGCAGCAGGTCTGCCCCTTGAGGAGTGTGTTTCCACCATTGCGGGCACACTGCCCATATGCTCTGTGAGAGGCGTGGCATACTCGACATTCACCATAGTGCATATAATCGGGAACAAAACTGCCGTGCTGATACAGTACGACAACCCCATGAGCATTCTCATAAGAGATGAGAAGGTCACGGACTATCCGAGAACAGAAATGAACATCGGCGGAAAGAAGATATACCGTTCCGAGATAAGGCTCAGGGAGAACGACCTTATCATATCCATGAGCGACGGCTGTCCCCATGCGGGCATAGGGATGGCTTACAATTTCGGCTGGAAGCGTGAGGACATAGCGGAATTCATGGAGCTTCTCGCACCCTGCGGCTACACCGCAAAGACCCTTTCCACAATACTCGTTGACGAATGCGACAAGCTGTACGGGCATCAGCCCGGGGACGACACCACCGCCTGCGTGGTGCGCATAAGGAACCGTGTTCCCATGAACATACTTTTCGGGCCGCCCTCAAACAAGGACGACTGCGACAGAATGATGAGCCTTTTCTTTTCAAAGGAGGGCAAGCATATAATCTGCGGCGGCACTACATCCACCATAGCGTCACAATGGCTGAAAAAGCCGCTGCTGGCAAGCCTTGACTTTGAGCAGAGCGACATACCGCCCACTGCCACGATAGAGGGCGTAGACCTTGTTACCGAGGGAGTCATCACCGTCAACCGTGTCCTTGAATACGCAAAGGACCACATAGGCGAAAACCGTCTGTACGAAAAGTGGTCACACAGCAGAGACGGTGCATCACTCATCAGCAGGATGCTGTTCGAGGAGGCCACCGATATAAACTTCTATGTGGGCAGGGCGATAAATCCCGCACATCAGAATCCGGAGCTGCCTATAAACTTCAGCATCAAGATGAACCTTGTGCAGGAGCTTTCAAAGGCTCTCACGCAGATGGGAAAACGCATAAAGGTAAGTTATTTTTAGGGGTGTGAATGACAATGGATAATAAAAGAGTGTTTGATACCAAGGTCCAGTACCTTAAATACAAGGTGCTCCGTGAGGTGGCAAGGTCTGCGTGGAACGGCACACTGCTCGAAGACCTGCTTGACATACCCATGAGGATAGTCCCGGGGAAAACGCCCACCATGCGCTGCTGTGTATACAAGGAGCGTGCCATACTTGCTGAGCGTGTGAAAATAGCTATGGGCGGCAGCAGGGACTCGCAGAATGTCATCGAGGTGATAGACATAGCCTGTGACGAATGTCCTGCCGCAGGCTACGAAGTGACCGACTCGTGCAGAGGGTGCCTTGCCCACCGCTGCGAGGATGTCTGTCCCAGAGGGGCTATATCCTTTGACCATGACCATACGGCGCACATAGACAAAAGCAAATGTGTGGAATGCGGCAGATGCTCAAAGGTCTGTCCATATTCTGCAATAACCAACCGTGTCCGTCCCTGCCAGAATGCCTGCAAGATAAAAGCGATAAGCATAAACGAAGAGGGTGCGGCGGCTATAGACAAGGATAAATGCATCTCCTGCGGTGCCTGTGTATATCAGTGCCCTTTCGGAGCGATAACCGACAAGTCATACATACTCGATGTCATCGACCTTATCAGGAAAAGCCGCAGCGGAAAGGACTACAAGCTGTATGCGGCAGTCGCTCCGTCGATATCCAGCCAGTTTACCTATGCAGGATTGGGGCAGGTGGTAAAAGGCCTGAAAGTGCTGGGCTTCCACACTGTGGTCGAGGCAGCGCTGGGTGCTGACCTGGTGGCCTGCACCGAGTCACGGGAGCTCGTCGAAAAGGGCTTTCTCACAAGCTCCTGCTGTCCTGCTTTCGTGGCGTATATAAAGTCTGCCTTCCCCGAGCTCGAAGAGCATATCTCACACGATCTCTCCCCCATGGCGGCGATAGCGAAGTACATAAAGGACTCGGAACCCAACGCAAAAGTGGTGTTTATCGGGCCGTGTACCGCTAAAAAGACCGAGGTCATGAAGAAAGAAGTCAGACCATACGTTGACGCCGCACTGACCTTTGAGGAGCTGCAGGCGCTGTTTGACAGCCGTGACATAGACCTCACAGGCCTTGAAGATGATGTGCTCGACAACGCTTCATATTTCGGAAGGATATTCGCACGAAGCGGCGGACTTTCGGATGCGGTATCAGAGGCGCTGAAGGAACAGGGCATTGATGACTTTGAGCTTTCTGCCTGCGCCTGCAGCGGGATAGAGGAATGCAGGACGGCGCTGATGAAGAAAAAGCGGGGCGTGCTCAGCGAGAATTTCATCGAAGGGATGGCGTGTACAGGCGGCTGCATAGGCGGTGCAGGCTGTCTTACTCACGGCGAGAAAAACAAAGCGCAGGTAGACGCCTATGGCAGACAGGCGCTTGAAAAGACTATCTCCGATGCGGTATCGGTGCTGAAACTGCTGTGATATACAAAGTACGGATATTTCTTAAAGCTGCTCTGCAACTGCGGGGCAGCATTTTTTTGACCTTTTGCAAAACTTAAAGACTTGTTTAGAATTTATATGCTATCATATAGATACAGAAAAAACACGGCCGGAAAAAAGAGGTATGAAAAATGTTTTTAAGAATACTGAAAAAAGACCTGAAACGCAAGAAGACGATGAACATTATACTGCTTATGTTCATCATTCTGTGTTCGATGTTCGCGGCGGCGAGCGTCAATAACATCATTGCCGTAACGGGCGGCATAGACCGCTATTTTGAAATGGCGGAAGTCCCGGAGCTGATGGTGGGGATATCGCCATTAGGAGACAAGGACAACGCAGAACGTGTCGAGGATATGATAAAGGAGCACAGCTCTGTCACCTCGGTAAAAACGGAAAAATACATCGACGGAGTCTCTTCAAAGAGCTTCGAGCTGAACGGCAGCAAGATGAACAATTTCATCAACCCCGCCATGCTGATGAGTGAAAAGGATATGGCGATAAACTACTACGATGACGGCAACAACGTCATAACCGAAGTAAAAAAAGACAGCTTTTACGCAAGCACGCCGTTCTTACAGGATATCGATCTGAAAAAGGGCGATAAGCTGAAACTGACATACAAAGGCAATACCACCGAGCTTATCTATGCGGGCCATGTGAAGGCAGCTACATCAAGCGCAGAATCCTCAGCAAATCCCATACTTATCCTTGACAGCGGACTTTTCGACAGGATAAACAAGGACAACGATCACGGAACGTTCAGGATAAACTATGTAAAGACCTCTGACCCCGATGCCGTTAAAAAAATGCTTGAGGAAGAAAACGGCGTTTCGGTGACCACAAGAGAGGATGTAAAGTCAATTTATATCTATGATATGCTGTCAGCGTATATAATGATGGCTATAAGCGTGATACTTCTTATAACTGTCTTTATTGTGCTGAGATTCTGCATAGGCTTTACGGTATCCGAGGATTTCCGTGAGATAGGCGTTATGAAGGCGGTAGGCATAGACAATAACAGCATACGCAGCCTTTACATAATAAAATATCTTGCAATATCGGTGATAGGTGCGCTTGCAGGCTTTGCGGCTTCATTCCCCGTAGGCAGGGTCATGCTTGAGACCGTGTCAAAAAACATGGTGCTCGATTCAGAGCACAGCAGTATCATGGGACTTGTCAGCACAGCGTGTGTTGTTGCGCTGATACTCATATTCTGCTACGGCTGTACGGGCAGAGTGAAAAAGCTGTCTCCCATAGACGCTGTAAGAAGCGGTCAGACGGGCGAGCGTTTCGGAAAGAAAAGCATACTTTCACTCGGCAGGTCAAAGCTGCCCTCAGCGGGATTCATGGCGCTCAACGACGTTTTCAGCGCACCTAAGCAGTTTGGGATGATAACCCTTGTTTTCACCCTCTGCCTGCTTATGATGACCCTTATGTCAAACTTTGCCCTGACCCTTAAAAGCGATAAGATACTATGGCTTTTCAGCGTCCCCGAAAGCGACGCACATATTATGGATGTAGACTGCTTCATGGATATCTTCTATGACCGCACTGCCTGCGATGACATTGTGGAAGATACCGAAAAGATGCTCGCAGACAACGGTATGCCCGGAAAATGCTCGATGAATATCTCATTCCCCTGCGATGCATCTCACGGCGATAAGACGGCAAAGCTGAGCCTGAATGTTACAAAGGGTAACATCAGCGAAAGCAAAAGAGTGGAAGAAGGCTATGCACCGAGAAAAGACAACGAGATAATGCTTACAGACAGCGCCCTGAAAGACTTAGACGCAAAGATAGGTGACCACATCACGGCTGACATAGACGGTGAAACACATGAGTTCATCATAACAGGCAGATACGCCGTATTCAATTTTCACAGTGCTTTTCTGAGCAGCGGTTTTGAGCTTTCCCACGCACCCGCGCGCGGCACTATGGGTGTTCAGATACGCTTTGACGGCAGTCCGGATCAGCAGCAGACAGACAAAAACATAGAAAAACTGAGGGATATCCTTGACACCGAAAAAGTATTGAACACATCAGACATGATAAAGACAGTTACAGGTATGTCGGATACCCTTAACGCTGTGAAAAAGGTGATAATGGCACTTACAGTGATAGTCACCTCGCTTATCGTGATACTCATGGAAAGGTCCATGATATCAAAGGAAAAGAGCGAGATAGCCCTTATGAAGGCGGTGGGTATTGCGAACAAAGACATAATACTTCACCATATGCTGAGATTTGTTATAGTTTCAGCCGCAGCGGTCCTTATCGAGTCGGCAGCTTTAATGCCCCTGAGCAATATCATAATGACCCGCGTATGCAAACTCATAGGCGATGTGTCGGAAATCGAGTGCGCCTTTGACCCTGTGGAGATATTCGCAGTATTCCCTGCACTTCTCATAGGCGTTACGGCAGTCGGTTCGCTTCTGACCGCACTTTACACGAAAACCATCAAATCAAGCGATACCGCTTCTATTGAATAAGGAGGATCTTTATCATGAATACCGTACTACAGACAAAAGGACTTTGCAAGACATATATCGTGAACAAGCGTCAGAACAATGTGCTGAAAAACATTGACCTGA
>CADBTD010000053.1 GCA_902797535.1 uncultured Ruminococcus sp.
ACCATCGTTCTCCAGGATCGTCTCTATATAAACAGCAGTTGAGAGCAGTAAAACAATAACGCTCGGCACTAAAGCCAGTCTGCGCTTTAAGCCGAATAACAGACCTCCGAAATGAACGATCGCCGCCAGATAGATAAATGCTAAAACAGATAAAGTTATATAGATCATCATATAAAATACCCCTCAGATAAAAGTATCGGCAAAAAAGCCTGATATATCAATTTTACATTATAACATAAATAATCACGGTACGTCAACCTTTTTATGTAAATGTTTTAAGCATAAAAAATGCCCCGTGATTTTTTATCACGGGACAGTGGTTTATTTCTTCGGGTATGTGGTTTTCAGATACTCCGCAAGCATCTCGGGAATGTACTGATAGTGATGAGATTCATACAGCTTATAGGTGATATCACCGCCGTGAGAAGCAAAGCGGTCATTCATTTTAGCAAGACCCTCGAGTAATGAGTCATGTCCGCTGTATTTATCGGCGTAATCCGGGTCTTCCTCAGAACCTCCGCAGAGGAAAACCTGTTTTTCAAGTGCGTCATGGCGGTCAAAATATCCGTAGTCGGTCTCTGCGCCGGCAGCATCATGAAAGTCATATTCTGCGTTGTCGTTGTACAGGTTGAAAAGTGCGGGACTTCCTATTATATATTTTCCGAAGGGCTGATTTTCATATTTGTCGGAATTACACAGCGCATAGTGAGAGAACACACCGCCCATGGAATGTCCGAAAAGTGTTGAATTTACGCAGTCGATGCTGTAATTTTCGCATAGATACGGCATAAGGTCATCAGTGACAAAATCAAGAAGCATATCACGGTTGTCTATGAACAGCTGAGACCGTATATGATCGTCGGTGTTGTTGATGCTGTAGTCATATGAAAGGCTTACAAGCAGAACATCCTCTGCTTCGCCCTGTTCCATAATTTTATACAGGTCGGCAAGGTCATTGAGTCTCCACACACCGTCTGTCAGAAAAAACACGGGATAGGTCTTATCCTTGTCATATTCGGGCGGCAGGGTCACGTCAACTGTAAACTGTACGCCCATCTGCTGGTCGTAGATGCTGTATTCCTCGATACGGTCTTTTATGCTGCCGAGCTTTTCCTGTTCATATGTCCAGTCTGAACGGTGGTCATAAAGAGGGTCTGTATCATACAGAACAGGCGAGTACACACCATGCATATCGGGAAGTTCGGTGTAATTATTGTTTTCCACGGCATCGAACAGGACTTTTGTCCTTTCAACGAATACCTTTGTGTCATAGGGTGTCATCCCGAGTATTTCGGGGCAGTAGGTATCACTAAGATAAGCAAAATACTCATCATCGCTTTCAAAGGTATCTTCGCCGAGCTCCAGCTTACCGCCGTCATAGTCCTTTTCGGGAACAAAAAAATCATATACGACGCCGTTTATAAGTGCCGCTTCAAATTCGCTGTCTTCGGCATCCGCTGCACATTCGTCATAATACTCTTTATCTATCATATGCTTTTCGAGCATTTTATCGTAGTTTGCTATCTTTTCCTCTTTGCTTGTGCATATTCTGAACAGTCCCACCTCAACGGGAAGTTCGGAGCTTTCCCCGAGGATAAATGGGCGCTTTTCTGCGCAGCTGCGTTCAAATTCTGTCATTTTGTTCTCAAGCTTTGCAGGTGACGCAGGTGCTGAGGTCTTTTCATTCTGTGTGCTGTCAGCCGCTGATGAAGCGGAAGCGGAGGTCTCGTTTCTGCCCGCATCTGCGCTGCCGCCTGTATTTGCGCAGGACGCAAGAACAACAGCCGCCGTACAGACTATAGATAATGCTCTCTTTCTCATGTTCTTCCTTCTTTGTAAAGATATTTACCGTGATGCCTTTTCACAGCTTTAATATTATAACATAGCGTCATGTGATTGTCAATATACAGATATCAGTTTTTCAAAAACAAATGCCCCGTGAGGTAAGTCACGGGACATAAGTGCTTTTATGCGGAGTTATTTAAAATTTTTGTACTTATCGTATTTCATGCCTTGATGACCTTGGCACGTTTCAGCGACTCTATCAGCACAGCCGAAAGTATCGCTCCTGCCGCAGTTGAGATAAGAAAAGGCACGATATAGGCATAGAAGGCTGTTTTTGAGGCATCAACGCCCATAAAAAGCACAGCCACGGGATAAGCGCAGAGACCGCCCAGCACCGCAGTACCGAATACCTCAGCAAGGTATGTGAGCCATGTGGTCTTTGTCTTTGAAAAAACTATGCCGCAGAGAAGTGCTCCGAACATACTTCCGGGGAAAGCCATAAGTGTGCCCAGTCCCAGCAGATTTCTGATAAGACTTGCGGCAAAGGCTATAGCCACGCCCCAGTATGGTCCGAGCAAAACAGCGCTTATGATGTTTACCATATGCTGTACGGGTGCGCATTTGCTTGCGAATACAGGAACGCTGAAAAGGCTTCCCACAACGCATACAGCGCACAGCACTCCTGCCATTGCTAATTTTTTGGTGTTTGTTTTCTTCATACATATCTCTCCTTGTTCACGGACATAAAAACAGCTCAAAAGGGCATACTGCGCCCGTGAATGATCTTACGGTCGAGACTGGGGCTGTATGCCCATAGGTCTCCTCTCACGCCGCAACACGGCTTCCCTCGCTGTTTACACATATGTACGGCTTCAGGCGCTCCCCTGCCGCCGCTGTCCCGCAAAAAAAGAGACATATGCGAAATATGTCTCCGTAGCTTCATCTATGCTTCCTACGGCGGCATTATCCGCATCAGGTCAAAGTGTCGAAGTTTGGTCACTTCCTCTCAGCCTGCCAATACAAGCTCCACTGTACTATGGTATTGTAACGGCACAATATGTATATAAAGTGACAAGCAAGTGTCAGAAAGGTGAAATAACTTCGTTTTGTCTGCAAAAAGCGGCACAGTTGAGCTGCTGTGTGCCGACTTTTATCACAGGGCTTGCAAAAATGGCACAGCTGTGATATAATATGTGTGTAAGCTATAGCTAACTCATATATAAACAAAGGAGAGCACCTATGAAAGACAATCCCGCACCCGAGCTTATCAGCCGAACGCTGATAAACCTTCTTCATGAGCGTGAATACGCAGATATCTCTATGGGCGACATAGCCGAGGCGGCTTTTATAGGGCGCCGCACCTGCTACAGATATTTCAGCACAAAGGACGACATACTGCGGCACATCGTAAAAGGACTTATGAAAAAACTGACCGACACGATAATTGCTGCTCAGAAGGAATACGGCACAGAACTCGGGCTGCACGGAGTGACTCTCAGCTATTTCAGATTCTGGGAGGAAAACTTCGACATTCTCAGTACCTTCCGCAAAGCAAAGCTGATGCACTTCATAGCCGATGACTTTGAGAACATAATACTGAACGTTGCGGCGGCGGTCAAGTATAACAATATGCCGCTGACAAAGGAGCTGCTCGAAGCCGCTAAAAAGGACGAGAGGTACTATGTCTTTCTCTTTGATGTGGCAGGCTACTGGAGGCTGACTATACACTGGTGCGAATGTGAGCCGAGAAAAACTCCCGAGGAAATGGCAGACCTTATAAGCAAGATAATCAGATAGCAGAAAAAGCGGCACAAATGTGAAGCAGCGTGCCGACTTTTTGTGAGACTCTTGCAAATTAGGCACAGCTGTGATATAATACCAAACGTGAGTTAACTTGCGCTAACTGAGGTGTATAATAATGAAAGACAACCCCACCCCCGACATAATAAAGGACGCTCTTTTAAGGCTGCCGGAAACACGCAGCTACAAAGATATAACCATGAGCGAGATAGCTGCCGAAGCGTACATAGGGCGGCGTACCTGCTACAGATATTTCAGCTCTAAGGACGAGATAATGAACTATGCGATGAGACAGCTCGTGTCGGAATATGCCCGTGAGCTTCTTGACCCAACGTTTGAAACATTCATAGATGCGGCAAGGACACACTACAGCTTCTGCGGAAGGAACAGCCATTTCATCGAACTGCTCGCAAAATCAAATGTGCTGTACTTCATCGAAGACCATATCGAAGAGGAATTCACACGGATAGCCTACAGCGCAAAGCACGGCACTATGGACATAGACCCCGAAACGCTCAGCAGGATCCGTGAAAGCCCCGATTATTACGAATTTCTTTTCAAGATATCGGGATTCTGGCGGGTAACGCTTTTATGGATAAAGCAGAAAAAGAAATACACCCCCGAGCAGATGCTCGACATGACGATACATCAGTTCATCAGGGTGCGTGAGGAACTGTATTTCTGATACACAACACAAGGAGGAAAGTATGATGGCACAGACAGCGGTAGAATTCAAAGACGTAGTAAAAACATACGGAAAAGGTGACGGTATGCAGACGGCGGTGGACCATGTCAGCTTCACCATAGACAAGGGCGAGTTCGTGGTGATACTCGGACAGTCGGGTGCGGGGAAATCCACCGTACTGAATATGCTGGGCGGAATGGATGTCCCCACCGAGGGCAAGGTGATAGTTGACGGACAGGAGATATCTTCCTTTAACGACAAGAAGCTTTCACAGTACCGTGCCGACACCATAGGGTTCATATTCCAGTTCTACAACCTTATCCCCGGACTTACTGCGTATGAAAACGTAGCGCTTGTAAAGGATATAAAGAAGGACGCGCTTGACGCTGATGAGATGCTTGACAAGGTAGGGCTTTCAGACCAGAAGAGAAAATTCCCCACCCAGATGTCGGGCGGTCAGCAGCAGAGGGTTTCCATAGCAAGAGCCCTTGCAAAGGACCCGAAGATAATACTCGGTGACGAACCTACGGGCGCTCTTGACTCGGAAACGGGCAAGGTGGTGATAGACCTTCTGCAGAAGCTGTCCACCGAAAGCGGTCACACCGTTATACTTGTTACGCACAATGCAGATATAGCAAAGTGCGCAAACAAGATAATACACATGAGAAACGGCAAGATAAAATCGATAAAGACCAATGAAAAGCCGCTTTCGGCTGACGAGATAGAATGGTAAAAAGGAAGGTAAGTTAAAGTGCTTTGGAAAAAGATGCTGAGGGACATCAAGAGCAATTTCGCTCAGTTCTTCTCAATATTTATACTCTCTCTTATATCTATGTGGTGCTTTGCAGGGTTTCAGGCAAACGTCATAGGCGGCAAGAGAGCAAGAGCTGATTTTGAAAAGGAGACAAACTTTTCCGACGGATGGATATACGGAAGAAGTTTTGACAGGGAGCAGGCCGACAAGGTAAAAAATATATCAAAGGTACACGACGTACAGCTTCGCACCGAGGTGCTCGGAAAGGCTGAGGAAAAATATAATTCGGCTGAGATATGGTGCTGTTTTGAGGACGAAGCGGAAGTCACCGTTCCTCACACGGTAAACGGCAGTGATTACGACCCCGAAGACGAAAACGGCGTATGGCTGTTTGACTGCTTTGCGGACGCATGGGAGCTGAAAGTCGGTGACAAGTTCAAGGTACAGGTAATGGGCCTTGACATAGAAAAAGAGATAAAGGGCTTCATAGAAACACCCGAACACATATACTCCTGTGCATCATCTGACACGGATACGGACTTCCACAACATAGGCTACGCATATATGTCGTCAAAGGCACTTCCCGAAGAAATGCGCATATTCAACGAGATACTCTTCACCTGTGACGGAAAGGCGCTTTCGCTCGACAAGGAGATATCCGATGCCCTTGACAAGGAATACTCTTTCATAGGCGACAGAAAAAGCATAGACGGTTATAACAGGCTCGTGGACGAGCTCGCACAGCACGATTCGTTCTCGTACATATTCTCAGCGGTGTTCTTAGCTATAGCGCTGCTTGTGATAATCACGACCATGAAGCGTATGGTGGCACAGCAGAGAACACAGATAGGAACGCTGAATGCGCTGGGCATGAAGAGGCGCAAAATAATGGCTCACTATGTAAGCTACAGCCTTGTGATATCTGCGCTGGGCTGTACTGCCGGTCTGATACTCGGGCTTGAGACCTTCGGCAGACTCATGGTGGATATGTTCAGCGAGTGGTACAGAGTGCCCGGCTGGAAACCTGCGTTCAACTACAGGTCACCGGTTCTGGCGGCAGTGATAGTTCTTATCTGCTCGGGTGCGTCGTATCTTTCATGCAGGCAGATACTGAAGATACACCCCTCGGAAGCGCTTCGTCCCGCAGCAGCAAAGAGCGCAAAGCCCTGCATTTTTGAAAAGCTGCCGTTCTGGGACAGACTCAGCTTCAATACCCGCTATAACCTGCGTGACATATCACGCTCAAAGCTGAGAGCGCTGATGGGCATCGTAGGAACAGCGCTCGGCATGATGCTTATGACCTACGGCATGGGCGCATATGATACGGTAGATTATGTGAAAAAATGGTACTTTGAGGACATACAGAACTATGACTATCAGATACTTCTGAGCGACAACTGCACAAAGGAACAGGCCGAACAGCTTCGTGATGAAACAGACGGCGAGCTTGTCAGTGCAGCTGTGATATCACTTGCGGCTGACCCTCACCCCGTATCGGACGATATAATCAGCGGAAAGCTCACCGTATGCGAAGGACGTGACCTGTTCAGAGTATCGGATGTTGACCTTAACATGGCACAGCTCCCTAAAGGAAAAGCGGCTGTCACCATGAAGCAGGCAAGAAAGCTGGGACTTAAACAGGGCGACAGGATATACTGGAAAACATCTGACGGCGATAAGTGGAACGAGGTCGAGATAGGGCTTATATCGCGTCATCCGTCGATAACGGGCATCACGCTCCTGAGAGATGATTATGAAAAAGCAGGCTTTGAATTCACACCGCAGATGGTGGTATCAAAGAAGGACTGCAAGGACGCTTCGGACAGGGACTATGTGTCATCGGTACACAGCCTTGATGACCTTAAAAAGTCGTTCGACAAGTCTATGGAGGTAATGAACGTTCTTGTATACGCCATGATAGCGTTTTCAGCTCTGCTGATAATCGTGGTGCTGTACAATTCGGGCAACCTTTCATTCAACGAGCGTGAAAAGGAATTTGCAACGCTGAAGGTAATGGGCTTCGGAAGCTCAAAGATAAGGCGGCTGATATCCTCACAGAATCTGTGGCTGTCGCTTATCGGTGTGATAATAGGCATACCCTTCGGCAGAGCGCCTTTACAGGCTATGATGGACTCAAACGGA
>CADBTD010000054.1 GCA_902797535.1 uncultured Ruminococcus sp.
GAAAGCGCCCCGCTTCATGATTTTGACGGGAAGGAAAGCGACGGCTTCAAAGTGTATGAGGGCTGTATGCCTGTCGAGGTTCTTGCAAAGCGCGGTGCTGATACAATGCGCTACGGACCGCTGAAGCCGGTGGGAATATATCACCCTGTGACTGATAAGAGATACTATGCGGTGGTGCAGCTTCGTGCAGAAAATGCGCAGGGGAGCCTGTACAACATAGTCGGTTTCCAGACTAATCTTAAATTCGGCGAGCAGAAAAGGGTCTTTTCGATGATACCCGGTCTTGAAAATGCCGAATTTGTAAGATACGGTGTAATGCACAGAAATACATTTATTAATTCTCCCAAGCTGCTGACCGAGCATTTCAATATGCGTAAAAACAGTAATATATATTTTGCCGGCCAGATGACGGGTGTTGAAGGTTATATAGAATCAGCGGCGAGCGGTATATTAGCCGGACTGAATATGTCAAGATCAGTTATAGGTAAACCGCTTGTGTCTTTGCCTGATACAACAATGCTTGGTTCACTTTCAAAATATATAAGCGATCCTACAGTAGAGAATTTTCAGCCAATGGGTTGTAATATGGGTATTCTTCCTGAATTATCGGAAAAGATAAGGGATAAAAAACTAAAATATGAGGCTCTCGCACAACGCGGGCTTAATGAACTTGATGAAACTATAAGAACACTTTGACCTGTACATACAGGCTTGCATATATTTCAAGGAGGTCTGAACATGAATATCGTTATAGACGCATTCGGAGGAGATAACGCACCGCTTGAGGTCATCAAGGGTGCTATAGACGCTCATAATGATTTTAATGTCGATATCACTCTTGTCGGAGATGAGCAGAAGATAAAAGACTGTGCTAAGGACAACAGCCTCGATATTTCGGGTTTGAAAATAAAGCACGCTGATACTGTTATTGATGTGTGTGAAGACCCCACTGCCGTAGTTAAGGGAAAAAAGGATTGTTCAATGGCTGTAGGAATGAAAATGCTCGCTGACGGCGAAGGAGATGCATTTCTTTCTGCAGGTTCAACAGGTGCGCTTGTTGTAGGTGCTACGATGATCGTTAAGCGTATAAAAGGCATTAAGCGCCCTGCACTTGCTACTGTTCTGCCAACAGCCGGTGCGCCGACTATGCTTCTTGACAGCGGTGCTAATGCTGAATGCCGTCCCGAGATGCTGACTCAGTTTGGTATAATGGGCAGTGCATACATGAATAAGATCCTCGGAGTAAAAGAACCTCGTGTTGCCCTTGCAAATATAGGTGCAGAGGAATCAAAAGGAAGAGAACTTGAACTTGAGACATATAAGCAGCTTTTAAATGCTCCGGTAAACTTTGTTGGTAATATAGAAGCCAGACAAGTACCTCTCGGAGATGCTGATGTAGTTGTAGCAGATGGCTTCACAGGTAATATAATGCTGAAGCTCTATGAAGGAATGGGCAAGTTCTTCTCGGGTGAGCTTAAGAGCATTCTTACTAAAGGTGCGAAGAATAAGATCGCTGCACTTATGATAATGTCATCTGTAAAGGAATTCAAGAAGAAAGTAGATTACAGTGAGTATGGCGGTGCGCCGCTTCTTGGTACGACCAAGCCGGTTATAAAGGCACATGGCAGTTCAGATGCCAAGGCATTTTATAATGCCGTTCGTCAGGCAAAGCAGTTTACTGAAAATGGTGTAATAGAAACTATAAGTTCTGCACTTGCTGAAATGAAGTCTCAGAAGGATGAATAACAGATGAATGAATATGAAAAGATGGAAGAGCTGCAAAAGCTCATAGGCTATCGTTTTCATGACGATAAACTGCTTTATGAAGCACTTTCGCACTCTTCGTTTGCAAATGAAAATAAAAAACAGCGCCGAAGTAACGAGCGTCTTGAATTTTTGGGCGATTCGGTTTTGTCGGTCGTTGTTTCGGATTATATATTCAAGCATTTTACCCATATACCCGAAGGCGAGCTTACAAAGCTTCGTGCTTCTCTTGTATGTGAAAGCGCACTGTATGAGTTTTCAAAAAAAATAAGACTCGGAGAGTTCCTGTTTCTCGGTAAAGGAGAAGAAATGACAGGTGGCAGAGAGCGGCCTTCAATAGTCTCCGATGCTTTTGAAGCGGTCATAGCTGCAATATACCTTGATGGAGGTATTGAGGCGGCAGCTCCATATGTTCTTTCATTTATACCTAAGGATATAACACCGCAGGGCGCTAAGTCGTTCCATGATTATAAAACTGAGCTTCAGGAAGTTATACAGCGTAATCCCGAGGAAAAAATAGAGTATTTTCTAAAAGGGGAATCAGGGCCTGATCATGATAAGCATTTTGTAGTTCAGGTACTGTTGAATTCAAATGTCATCGGTGAAGGCGGAGGACGTTCTAAAAAGGCGGCTGAACAAGCAGCAGCCTGTGAAGCACTAAGACTTATGGGGCTTGAAAAGTGAGTCATTCAAATATATCTATTTTTGTGCCGCATGTAGGATGTCCGCATAAATGTGCATTCTGTGATCAGACAACCATAACGGGAAAACAGAATCTCCCTCATGCCGAGAATGTCAGAAATACCTGTGAACAGGCGCTGAGTCAGGTAAATGATCCGACAGAAACCGAGATCGCTTTTTTTGGCGGCAGCTTTACAGCAATACCAAGAAAATATATGATGGAACTGCTTGATGCTGCAAAACCATTTGTTGGCAGTAATGCTTTTAAGGGCATTCGCATTTCAACCAGACCTGACTGTATTGATGATGAAGTGTTATCACTTCTCAGAAACAGCGGGGTCACTGCAATTGAACTCGGAGCTCAGTCCTTGAGCGATAAAGTACTTTCGGCCAATGAACGAGGACACACTGCTGCTGATGTATTCAGTGCATCTGAACTTATACGTTCTTATGGTTTTGAACTGGGACTTCAGATGATGGTAGGGCTGTATATGAGCACATACGAAGAAGAATGTGCAACTATGGATTCGGTATGCAGTATACATCCTGATACGCTCAGGATATATCCTACGGTCATACTCAAAAATACCCATCTGGCTGAACTATATGAGAGCGGACGATACAAGACCATGTCTTTTGATGAAGTAGTCGGTATTTGCGCAATGTTTCTTGAAAGAGCAGAAAATGAAGGGATACGGGTCATCAAATGCGGTCTTCATGCAAGCGAATTTGTTGAGCGTGATATGATCGGAGGTTTTTATCATCCCGCATTCAGAGAATTATGTGAAGGCAGGATATATCTTGAGAGATTTAAGAAGATAGCAGCCGACAAAAAGACCATAAGGGTTTCTGTACCGGCAAAGAATATCAGTAAGGCAGTCGGACAGAAAAGATGTAATATAAAGTTTTTTGAAGAACGCGGTATAAAGCTTGTTGTTATTTCAGACAAGCAGCAGACCGAACCGTTGATCGTTCTTGATTAAGCGATTTTAACAGCGTAAGGAGGTGAGCATCAGAATGTATCTCCGTTCACTTGAACTGCAGGGTTTCAAGTCATTTCCGGAAAGAACAAAACTTGAATTTAATAAAGGCATATCGGCAGTAGTCGGCCCGAATGGAAGCGGAAAATCTAATATTGGTGACGCAATGCGATGGGTAATGGGCGAGAGCTCGTCAAAAAGTCTTCGCGGCAAAACTATGGAAGATGTTATCTTTTCGGGTACTGCAAGCAGGTCAAAGTCAGGCTTTGCACAGGTGACTATCACAATTGATAATGAAGACAGAGCACTTTCGGAAGACTGTGATATCGTTTCAGTTTCAAGAAAGCTTTATCGTAATGGTGACAGTGAATATCAGATAAACGGCAGACAGGTCCGCAGAAAAGATGTAGACGAGCTATTTATGGATACCGGACTTGGACGAGATGGTTATTCCATTATTGGTCAGGGAAAAATAGGTGAGATAGTTTCAAGCAAGGCAAGCGACCGCCGTCAGATATTTGATGAGGCAGCGGGTATTTCAAAATTCCGCAGCAAAAAGAGAGAGACCGAAGAGCAATTATTGAAAGCAGAGGACAATCTGAGCAGACTCACCGACATATTGGGAGAACTGGAAGGCAGGATAGGACCGCTTCAGAAACAGTGCGAAAAAGCAAAGCAGTTCAAAGTACTTGATGAAGAAAAAAGTGCTCTTGAGATCTCTCTTTGGGTAATGCGCTTAAAGGAACTTGACAAACAGCAGAAAGAATTTGAAGAGAAACTTGAACTGCTGAAAAAGGAATATGCTGAACAGACAGATGCTCTTGATGAAATGGAAGAACAGATCGAAGAAGGATTTGCCAAAAGCGCTCAGGCAGGCGACAGAGCAAATCAACTTCGTGAAAAAATACATGAGGTGGAGCTCGAACGTTCTGAAAGTACAAAGAAAACTGCTGTTTTAGGCAATGATATCGAGCATCTTGAACAGAGGATACTTCAGATAAATGAGCAGATCGAACAGTCAAGAAGCAGCGGATATTTTCTCGGCACTCAGCTTGAGGAGAAAAAGAAAGAACTTGAAGAACGTTTAAATATGTCCGAAAAGTTTCAGCAGGATATATCTGATGCAGAGAAAAAATTGACCGGTGCTCAGTATGCGCTTGATGAGCAGGAAAACGAGATAGAACGTCTTGGCGCAAAAATCAACGAGCTCTATCTGAAAAAATCTAATGCATCTTTTAAGCTGGAAACTGCAAAGAATAATTCCATGCAAGCCTCTGAATCACTTGAAGCACTGTCTTCTGAAAAGGAAGAACGGGATGAGAGAAGAGCACTTTATGAAAAAGAAGGAGCAAAGTTAAAGTCAAAGACTGATAAGCTTGAAGAAGATAAGCAGGAACTGATAAATAAGATCGCAGGATTTTCAAAACTGCATGAATCAAAATCCAAAAAACTATCATCTGCTCAGGAATCATTTTCCGAAAATGATAATGAATTAAAAGGTATCGTTCAAAGGCTGGGTATTCTTCGTGATCTTGAAAGATCAATGGAAGGCTTCAGCTACAGCGTTAAGTTTATCATGAAAGCTGCTGAACAAGGCCGTATAAGAGGCGTTTGCGGTTCAGTTGCGCAGATAATATCTGTTGAAAGTAAGTATTCTACGGCTATTGAAACTGCACTTGGCGCTGCAATGCAGAATATAGCTGTTGAAAACGAAGATTCTGCTAAACGAGGCATCAGACTTCTTAAAGACAACAATGCAGGAAGAGCAACGTTTTTGCCGCTTACTTCGATCAAAGGCAGATCATTAGATGATATACCTGAAGGCGAAGAAGGGTTTATAGAGATAGCAAGTGATCTTGTCAGCTGCGATACTAAATACAAACAGCTGATAAGTAATCTGCTTGGACGTATAGCAGTTGCAGAAGACCTGGATTGTGCTTCAGCTATTGCAAAGAAATACAACTATAAATTTAAGATAGTAACGCTTGACGGTCAGGTAATAAATGCCGGCGGTTCTTATACAGGAGGCAGTACTGCAAAGAGTGCAGGCATATTGACACGAAAAAACGAGATCGATAGTCTTGAAAAGAATTCAGATAACCTTAAACAAAAGAATCAGGAATTGAAGAATCTGTGCGTTAAGCTGAGTCAGGAAGTTCAGAATCTTGCAGCCGAACTTGAGGGCTTAAAAGAAGAAACATCTGATATAGACAGCGAATTACTGCGTGCAGAGCTTGAAATGAAGCGCGTTGACGAGCTTGTTTCTCAACTTGATGACAGTGACGAAAAGCTGAAAGAGAACACCGAAAAACTGACTTCTCAGATGCTTGAAGCCGAACGGCAGGCTGATGAAGCATCTGCTGAGTTATGTGAACTTGAAAAGCTGATAGCGGAGGGTGAGAAGAAGCGTGCTGAGAAACGTGATGAAAATTCAGATGCGGCTGAAAAACGCCGCAGTTTGTCAGAAGAGCTCTCAAAACTCAGAATATCTCATGCAGAACATATCAAAGATACCGATTCATGCCGTGCGGATATTAAGCGTATAGAAGAGGCTATAGGAGAAGGCAAGGTAGATGAGGATAAGCTCGCAGAAGAGGCTGAAAACTGCAAATGTGAAATTGAAAATAAGAAAAATGAGATAGATAATATACAAGACTCTGTCAGTGGCTCGGATGATGTGATCAAAGGGTATGAGGCTAAGATCGCAGATACTATTGCTGAACAGACAAGACTTGCAAATGAAGCAGAAAAACTCAGAGCAGAGCAGCGAGGTAAGATGAATGAACGCGAAACACTTGCTGCTGAATTAACACGAACTCAGGAACGGCGTAAAAACGTTATGGATGAGTATGACAAGCTCGTTGGGAAAATGCTTGATGATTACGGTCTTGCCCGTACTGAGGCAGAGGCAGAGTATCAGCCGCCCGAAGATATCAAAGCGGCAAATATTCGTCTTAATGAACTGAGGGGAAAAATCAAGGCTCTTGGTCATGTAAATCTTGGTGCGATAGAAGAATATGCAGAGGTCAGTGAAAGGTATGATTTTCTGACAAAACAGCTTGATGATGTCAACAGATCAAAACTGGAACTTGAAAGACTTGCTGAAAGTCTTACTGAAAGCATGAGATCCATGTTTACTGATAGCTTTGAGAGAATATCTAAACGTTTTACAGCGATATTTACTGAGCTTTTCGGTGGTGGAAAAGCAAGTCTTTCACTTACTGACCCTGAGGATGTACTGGAGTGCGGAATTGACATCAACGTTCAGCCTCCGGGAAAGAACGTTAAAAATCTGATGAGTATGTCCGGTGGAGAAACAGCTTTCGTTGCTGTATGTATTTACTTTGCGATACTTTCGGTAAGGCCTTCGCCATTTTGTCTTCTTGATGAGATAGAAGCGGCGCTTGACGATGTAAATGTATCAAAATACGCATCATATCTTCACCATTATACTGACAAGACTCAGTTCATAACAATTACTCACCGACGAGGCACAATGGAGGAAGCAGATGTCATTTACGGTGTTACAATGATTGACGGCGTATCAAGACTTCTTAAAATGCCCAATGGCGAGGCACAGAAAATGCAGCTTGATTAAACAAGGAGTAATATAATGGGATTTTTTGAAAAATTAAAAGCAGGACTTAAGAAAACAAAGGATTCTATGATGAGCAAGATAGAAAGATTGCTCGGATCTTTTACAAAGATAGATGAGGAGCTTTTTGAAGAGCTTGAGGAAACACTGATAACCTGCGATATCGGAGTGAATACTTCGGTCAATATATGTGATAAACTACGCGATAATGTAAAAAGAAAGGGTATAAAAGACCCTATGCTTATTAAAGATGAACTTAAGGAAATCATAGTAGAAATGCTTGGTGAAGACCAGCCTCTTAATGTATCTACTAAGCCGAGTGTTGTTCTTGTAATAGGTGTTAACGGTGCAGGTAAGACTACTACCATCGGCAAGCTTGCATATTCTCTCAGAAATGAAGGAAAAAGTGTGCTTGTTGCTGCCGGCGATACCTTCCGTGCAGCTGCTATTGATCAGCTTGAGGTATGGACAGAACGTGCAGGTGTTGATATCATTAAGCATAATGAGGGAAGCGATCCTGCTGCTGTCGTATTTGACGCTCTTACTGCTGCCAAGGCACGAGGCGTTGATGTTGTTCTCTGTGATACAGCCGGAAGACTTCACAATAAGAAAAATCTTATGAATGAGCTGAAGAAAATATCGAGGATAGTACATGAACAAGCTGAGGATTGTTCGCTGGAAGTGCTTCTTGCTCTTGATTCTACTACAGGTCAGAACGCTGTAAGTCAGGCTAAGCTGTTCAATGAAGCCTGTGATATTACAGGTATAATACTTACCAAGCTTGACGGCACAGCTAAAGGCGGTATTGTGATAACAATAACTGAAGATCTTGGTATACCTGTTAAGCTGATAACTGTTGGAGAAAAGATCGATGATATGCAGCCGTTTGTTGCAAAGGACTTCGTAAATGCATTGTTTGATGAATGATCGTGGAGAATGATAATGAAACTTATAATTGCAAGCAATAATAATGGCAAAGTTCGTGAATACAGACAGCTTCTCGCTGAGTGTGGCTTTGATGAAGTGTTAAGCCTTAAAGATGCAGGTATAAAATGTGACCCTGATGAAACAGGAACAACATTTGAAGAAAATGCAGCTATAAAAGCCGGAGCACTCAGACAGTTATGCGATTGTGCCGTTCTTGCTGATGACAGTGGACTAATGGTAGATGCTCTTGGAGGCGAGCCCGGTGTTTATTCTGCGAGATGGCTTGGGCTGGACAGCGATGAAAAGAAAAATGCAGAGATCATCAGGCGTCTTGAAGGTGTTGAGGACGATAAACGTACAGCAAGATTTGTCTGTGTGATACATTTTATATATCCTGATGGAAGAGAAGTTACCGCCAAGGGTGTTTGCGAAGGTATCATAGGACATAAACCTCAGGGTGAAAACGGGTTCGGATATGACCCGATATTTATGTATGGTAACAGATCATTTGCAGAAATAGGCGCTGATGAAAAAAATAATGTTTCGCATCGAGGAAATGCTCTGCGTGAACTTGTAATGAAACTGAAAGGATAAATTATGGGAAATATTTCACCTAAGCAAAGAGCTGAGCTTAAAGCTATGGCTAATTCTATAGAGCCTTCTTTCCAGATAGGCAAAGGCGGAGTAAATGAGGCACAGGTAAAACAGATCGATGATTATCTGCGTGTTCATGAGCTTATAAAGATAAAGGTCCTTGAAAATTCACTGCTGACTGCAAGAGAGGCTGCTGAAGATATAGCTTCACAGATAGGCGCAGATGTTGTACAGTGCATAGGTTCAAAAGCTGTATTATTTAAACGAAATGAAAAAGAACCTAAGATAAGGCTAAAAAATAAGTGAGTATCGCAATTTTTGGCGGCACATTCAATCCGCCTCATCTAGGACACAGAAGACTGCTTGAAGTGGTCACAGAGGCTGTAAAGCCGGATAGGGTCTTTATCATTCCTGACAAGATACCTCCTCATAAAGAAGCATCAGGACTTGTCAGCGGCAAAGACAGACTTGCTTTATGCCGGCTTGCCTTTGGCGATATTGCCAATGTTGAGATCAGCAGTTACGAGTTGGATCGTGAAGGCAAAAGCTACTCATATTATACAGTAAGTCATTTTAAAGAACTGTATCCTGATGATGATATTTACTTTATCATGGGCAGTGATATGCTTCTTACATTTGATAAATGGTATCGTGCGGAAGAACTTATGAAAATGTGCATACCTCTTTGTATTTCAAGATGTGCTGATGATATTGAGCGATGCAGGTCTAAGGCAAAGCAGTTTAGAAAAGCAGTGTTTGTTGAAGCAGCACCATTTGAGGTCAGCTCAACAGATATACGTAATATCATAAAAAATAAGCAAGACTATAAACTGTCCGAATTATTGGACGCAAAAGTGATCTCATACATCGAAACTCATAAATTGTATGATTAGACTGGAAGTATTAAATTGGGTAAAGAACTGAATGAATACAAGACATTTCTGAAAAGCAATCTGTCCAAAAAAAGGTACACTCATTCTTTGAATGTGGCAGCGATGTCGCGGGAACTTGCCGAACTATATGGCGAGGATAAGGATAAAGCATATTTTGCCGGTCTTGTGCATGACATAGCGAAAGAACTTCCCCGTGAGGTTCAGTATGATTATGCGAAAAAGTGTACTCTTGATGTATCCGATATAGAGCTTTCGAGTACGCCTCTGCTTCATGCCGTGGCGGGTGCACAGATATTGTCGGAAAAGTTTGGCATAGATGACATCGAAGTGCTTAAGGCAGTACGATATCACACTGTTGGTTCTGCAGGAATGAGCAGACTTGCACAGATCGTATATCTTGCAGATCTTACATCGGAAGACAGGGATTATAAAGACGTAAAAAAATACCGGAAGTTTGCTCATACAAGTCTTGAAAAAGGAATGTATGAGGCTCTGAGGTATTCGATAGCCGACACAGCCTGCAAAGGGAATACGATACCTATATGCACGCTTGAGGCATATAATGAGTTTGTAATAAAATTAAAAAGTTCGTGACTGAAAGGAGCTGTGTTTATGGCTAAGATCACTGATCAGAAGGAAGTATTAAAGACCATAGTAAAAGCACTCGATTCAAAGAGGGCTGAGGATATAATGGCAGTAGGTATCAGAGACCTTACGATAATAGCTGATTACTTTGTTATCGCTAACGGAACATCTACCACACAGACAAAGGCACTTGCCGATTCTGTAGAGTATGAACTGAAAAAGCTCGGACTTGAGCCTGCCCGTACTGAGGGTTATGCTCAGGCAAACTGGATAATCCTTGATTATGGCGATATCATTGTTCATGTATTTTACAAGGAGACCCGTGATTTTTATAATCTTGAAAAGCTGTGGAGCGATGGTGTCAATGTAGATATCAGCGAGTATCTGACAAGGGACTGATGTGATGGGTGACAGTGTAAAAGGACGCAGTATAGCGTCGTGTATCGGTGTATATATGATATTGAAAAGCGTTGTAAATCTTGTTATAGGCTTTTCGGTAAACAATATAGTTACTCTTCTTGTATGTGTGGCTTTTGCATATGGTCTGCGAACAGGAAAAAAGTATTTTAATTATATTACCGCTGTTTTTCTTGCAGCAATAGCACTGTATCATCTGAAAGGAAATATTGACGGCAGACAATGGCTTTATCTTATTGAGGGTATTGCAGATATTGTCTGTGCCGCAATTCTTGTTATATCAAAGGATATCAGAGGATATTTTTCATAATTGACACTGAAAAGGAAAATAATATTTTACAAAGGAATGATAGTAAATGAGCAGATATGATTATTCATCTATCGAAGCTAAGTGGCAGAAGTACTGGGAGGAACATGAAACTTTCAAGACTGATGTATGGGATTTCAGCAAGCCTAAGTTCTATGTACTTGATATGTTTCCGTATCCTTCGGGTGTAGGTCTTCATGCAGGACATCCCGAAGGTTATACCGCAACAGATATAGTTTCACGTATGAAGCGTATGCAGGGCTATAATGTTCTTCACCCGATGGGATATGACTCTTTCGGACTGCCCGCAGAACAGTATGCGGTAACTACAGGCAATCATCCCAACGGTTTTACTCAGGAAAACATCAAGACCTTCTCAAAGCAGCTCAAAGAGCTGGGTTTTGACTATGACTGGTCGAAAATGATAGCGACCTCAGACCCTGATTTCTATAAGTGGACACAGTGGATATTCAAGCAGCTGTATCTTGACGGCTATGCAAAGTATATAGATATGCCCGTAAACTGGTGTGAAGAGCTGGGTACTGTTCTGTCGAATGATGAGGTCATCGACGGTAAATCCGAGCGCGGCGGATATCCTGTTGTTAGAAAGAACATGAAGCAGTGGGTAATAGACCAGCCTGCTTTTGCGGAAAAGCTTCTTGAGGGACTTGACGAGATAGACTGGCCGGAGTCCACAAAGGCTATGCAGCGCAACTGGATAGGCAAGTCTACCGGTGTAGAAGTAGAATTTGATATAGTGGGCGGCGGTAAGTTCTCGATATTCACAACCTGTATCGAAACCATTTACGGTATCACCTTCATGGTGCTTGCACCCGACGGCGCAGTTACCGAAAGCCTTCTTGACAGAGTTGAGAATCTTGAAGAGGTACAGGCTTACATAGACGAAACAAAGAAGAAGAACGATATGGACCGTACCGAGCTCAATAAGACCAAGTCGGGCTGTGAGCTTAAAGGCGTTACCTGCATAAACCCTGTAAACGGCAAGGAAGTTCGTATGTTTATAGGCGATTTTGTCCTTGCAAGCTACGGCACCGGTGCGGTCATGGCAGTACCGAGCCACGACCAGCGTGACTTTGAATATGCTGTGGCTCACAATATCGATATGATACAGGTAATTGACGGTGATGAAAAGCTCGGACACGTTGATGTATCCAAGGCTGCTTTTGAAAAGCACGGCTATCTCGGAAAGGGCTATAAGCTCATCAACTCCGAGGAATTCACGGGACTTACCGTTGAAGAGGCTAAAGAGGCTATCACAGTCAAACTTGAAAAGATGGGCAGAGCAAAGCGAACTGTAAATTATCATTTCCGTGAGTGGATATTCGCCCGTCAGCGTTACTGGGGCGAGCCTGTTCCTGTGGTACACACCGAGAACGGAATACACGTTCTTGACGACAGTGAGCTTCCTCTTGTGCTTCCCGAGCTTGACGATTATAAGGGCAAGAACGGAAAGGCACCTCTTGAAAACGCGACCGAATGGAAGCAGTATGACAAAAACGGCATAAAGGGCGTTCGTGAAACATCTACTATGCCCGGAAGCGCTGGATCAAGCTGGTACTTCCTGAGATATATCGACCCGCATAACGATAAGGAATTTGCAAATCAGGAGCTTCTTAAGCACTGGATGCCTGTTGACCTTTACATAGGCGGCCCCGAACACGCAGTAGGACATCTTATGTACTCTCGTATCTGGAACAGATATCTTTATGATAAGGGCCTTGCACCTACAAAGGAACCGTTCAAGAAACTTGTTCATCAGGGAATGATACTCGGCGAGAACGGTATAAAGATGGGTAAGCGTTTCCCGAAGTATGTTGTAAACCCTTCCGATATCATCAGGGATTATGGTGCTGATACACTCAGACTTTATGAAATGTTCATGGGTCCTCTTGAGGTATCAAAGCCCTGGAGCCAGAGCGGTGTTGAGGGTGCGAAGAAGTTCCTCAACCGTGTCTGGAACTTCTTTACTGAAGCTAAGAACATAACAGAGGATAATGACGGTTCACTTGCAAAGGTATATCATCAGACCGTAAAGAAGGTATCGGACGACTTTGAGCAGCTGGCATTCAATACTGCAATAGCTCAGATGATGATCTTCGTTAATGCTGTATATAAAAATGAAAGCTGCCCAAGGGAATATGCTGAGGGTCTTATCAAGATGCTTTCATGTATTGCACCTCATATCGGTGAGGAGATCTGGAGCATTCTTGGTCATGATGATACTATAGCATATGAAAGCTGGCCGACATATGATGAGGCTCAGCTTGTAGAAGATACTGTGGAGATAGTCTGCCAGGTAAATGGCAAGATCAAGTGCAGACTTGACATTCCAAAGGCAAGTACAAAGGAAGAGATGCTTGCAATTGCTAAGGGACAGGATGATATTGCTGCTGCAATAGAAGGAAAAACTATAGTTAAAGAAATAGCGGTCCCTGCTAAACTTGTAAATATTGTAGTTAAGTGATCTGTACATATCACAAAACGGTTACAGCGAATGCCCATAAATTAAATTTTGAAAAACTTTTAAAAAGCTATTGACAAATCAAAAGAAATATAGTATAATTGATATTGTAGTTATGTTATAGAAGATCGTCAGTGTAAATGGCAGAGATCGAACGAACGAAAAGTTCGTAGGTCTGCGTGCTATCAGCGCAGTACTCCTTCACTATCACCGTAAGACTGCCGGTCATCATAACTGCTTCTCTGTCAATTGCGGCAAAGGGAGGGAAACATTTTGGCAGAAATTCGCGTAGGAAAGAACGAAAGCTTAGATACCGCTCTCAAGCGCTTCAAAAGAAGCTGCGCAAAGGACGGCGTTATAGCTGAGGTTCGTAAAAGAGAGCACTACGAAAAGCCTTCGGTAAAGCGCAAGAAGAAATCCGAAGCTGCTCGTAAGCGCAAGTATTGATTTTTGAGTATGAAGGCGGAAGTTTGTACGTTGGACAGACATTCCGCCTTTTTTTCGAGGTGAGCTTGATGCAGTCAAAAAGACGTAGAATGAAATATCGTGATATTAAAACATTCAAGCCTCTTATCGAACGTGAACTGGAACAACAATCTGTCAAGAAGGTACTGCGTAAATTGAAAAAGCTTATTGAAAACAGCGACAGAATCAAATGATGTTTTTGGGAGTATATATGTTCAAACCGACTTATGTTTTTAATGATGTGACTGAGATATCACCTGATTTTCTGAAAAAGAATCATATAAAAGGTCTTATTCTCGATCTCGATAATACACTTACTACGCATAATAATCCTGTTCCGCCGGAATCAAGTCTTAAATGGCTTGATAAAATGAGATCGGCCGGCATCAGTCTTATGATCGTATCAAATAACAATACTGATAGAGTGACACCATTTGCAAAAAAACTGGGTCTTGATTTTGTACCTAATGGTGCCAAACCGCTTCCTGTAGGTTATATCAAGGCAAAAAAAATAATGGGTCTTAAGACCGCTGAGATCGCCGCAGTCGGAGATCAGATCTTTACCGATGTTCTTGGATGCAGTTTTATGGGGATACGCTCTATATTTGTTTTTCCAATTGAGCTTGAAACAAGCCTTCCTTTCAGGTTTAAACGAAGCATAGAAAAATTGTTTCTCCCGAAACGTCCGAAGGAGGTCAAACGGTGAGTATGGAAAATAATATTCTTAATCAGTACAAAGGCAGGACCGTCAGTATCGAAAGCAGTGATGGCGATGTCTATATAGGAAAAGTTGTTAATGCTGTAGGCGACTGGCTCATATATACCGATAAGGGTGAAGAACACCTTATGAACCTTAGATATGTAGTAAATATCACAGTTCTTGAGGAGTTTGAAGACGAAAAGACCAAGAGAGGTATTTTTGGCAGAAAGGATTGATACTATGCCTGCAAGATTTGGTCCGGCCGGAAACAGTGATGCGTTTTCATCAAAGCATAAGTCTACTCTTGACGCTCCTTCATATCTGAAAGAGTATGGTCTTGATCATTATGAATATCAGTGCGGCAGGGGAGTGCGCGTGAGCGACAAGCTTGCACAGGATCTTAAAGCAAACGCCGAGAAAGCCGGCATAACCCTTTCTCTTCACGCTCCGTATTTTATCTCGCTTTCTTCTCTTGAAGAAGAAAAAAGAGATAATTCGATCAATTATATACTTCAGTCATGTGATGCTGCTAAACGTATAGGTGCGGACCGAATAGTAATACACAGCGGAAGCTGTGCTAAAATGGCCCGTGAAAAGGCACTTGAGCTTGCAAAGGATACGTTGATGAGAGCAAGAAGGACAGCGATAGAACAGGGCTTTGAAGATATAATTTTCTGCCCCGAAACTATGGGAAAGGTAAATCAGCTCGGTGACCTGCACGAGGTAATGGAGCTTTGTCGCCTTGACGACAGTTTTCTGCCATGTATAGATTTTGGTCATTTGAATGCAAGAACATTCGGAGGTATAAAAGCCAAAGAGGATTTTGAGGCTATTCTTGATGAGATAGGCAATAGGTTAGGCAGTGATAGATTAAAGATCTTCCACAGTCATTTTTCTAAAATAGTATTTACTGTTCCCGGCGGTGAAAAACGTCATGTGACTTTTGATGACAATGAAGGTTTCGGACCTGATTTTGAACCTTTGATGGAGCTTGTAGCACAAAAGGGACTTGAACCGGTATTTATTTCTGAAAGTGCAGGTACTCAGGATAAAGATGCTCTGACTATGAAAAAGTACTATCTGGAACAATGCGGTAAACTATGATGCAGTATGAGGTCGCACTTGTGCCCGATAAGGAGGGCATGAAAGAACTATTATCGCTTATAATGGGGTCTTATTTTATAAAACATGATGTACGTCCTCATATCGTTATAGGCGTTTTTGAGACTGATGATGAGAACCGTATCGCAGATTTTTTTGACAGCTTTGCTCCGCTTGTGACACCGATCAAGCTTGTATTTACAGGAATATCTTCTTTTGGTTTTAAAGAGATATTTGTTCGTGTAAAACCAACTGAGGATCTGGCTAAACTATTTGAAAAGATATATGATACTTTCAGACTTCATTTTATGCCTGCTGATCCTCATTTTGTTCCGGGCGGCTGGCTCCCGCATACAGTCATAGGACGTGAACTTGGCATGGATTTCTTTGACGGATTTATGCTTGTGAAGCAACTGTTCAGAGAGACTGAATGCAGTTCTGCCGGTCTTCTTCTGTTAAGACGAGAACCTTACGAGGAATTATCATATTATTCATTTTGATCGAAGGAGGTTATTTTATGAAGATACTTGTTATACATGGCCCGAATCTCAATCTGCTTGGAGAACGTGAGCCGGGATATTACGGAAGTGACAGCTTTGCTTCTGTTAATAAAGAAATTATGTCAAAAGCAGAGTCTTTAAATTTTGAGTGTGAGATCTATCAGTCGAACAGCGAAGGTGAATTGATCGATAAGCTGCACTCCTCAAGATTGGACTGTGCAGGAGTTGTTATCAATGCGGGTGCATATACACACTACAGCTATGCGATCAGAGATGCTATTGCGGCAATCAAGATCCCCGTTGTTGAAGTGCATATGTCGAATATACATGCTCGTGATGAATTCAGACATACTTCTGTGATAGCTCCTGTTTGCGTTGGTCAGATCGCCGGATTTGGAAAGAACAGCTACCTTCTCGGAATTGAAGCACTTAAGGCTGTTGTGGAGGAGAGATCATGACACCTATTGAAAAACTCAGAGAAAGAATGGTTGGAAAGATAGAAGCTGCTCTCATAACATCAGATATAAACAGAAGATATTTTACAGGCATGAGATCCTCTGCAGGAACATTGGTTGTATTTCCTGATTCTGCATATCTTATTATAGACTTCAGATATATTGAAAAAGCAAGAGCTACTGTTACTGACTGTGATGTTATACTCCAGCAAAGCGGCGGCGGACTTTACAGACAGATCGATGAGCTGTGCGAAAAGCATGGGGTTGAAACAATATCTGTAGAAGCAGATACAATGACTCTCAAAGATGCTGACCAACTGTCCGAAGAATTGGACATAATGCTTGATATGAGCGATTCTCTCTGTGATATAATAGGGAGTTTGCGTCGGGTGAAGACTCGTGGTGAACTTGAAAAAATGATCGCCGCTCAGCGTATTGCTGAAAAAGGTCTTGATCATATGTACAGTTTTATAAAAGAAGGTATGACAGAGAAAGAGATCCAGCTTGAGCTTGACTATTATATGCTGTCACATGGTGCTGAGGCACTTTCTTTTGATACTATAGCTCTTAGCGGTGTCAACACTTCCATGCCGCACGGCGTTCCTTCGGATAAGAAAGTAAAGAAAGGCGAGTTTATTCTCCTTGATTTCGGTGCTGTCGTAGATGGCTGGCACAGTGATATGACCCGAACTTTCTGTCTTGGTGAGCCTACTGATTTTATGAGACAGGTATATGATATCGTTCTAAAAGCACAGCTTGCCGGTATTGCAGCGGTAAAAGCGGGCATGAAAGGCTCTGATGTAGATAATATATCCCGCTGCATCATTTCCGAGGCAGGCTATGGAGATCAGTTCGGACATTCACTCGGTCACGGCGTAGGAATGGAGATCCATGAATCACCTTACGCTTCACCTTCAAGTGATGATATTCTTGAGGCCGGTTCTGTAGTGACTGTTGAGCCGGGAATATATATCGAAGGCAAATTCGGCATAAGGATCGAGGATTTCGTTATAGTCACCGAAAACGGCTGTGAGAATATGACAGCAGCAGAAAAACAGCTCATAATAATATGAAAAACGGTTTCTGCATGACATTATCTTGTAAAAAAAATATTAATACGTAAGAAAAATCTAAAAAAAGACTTGAAAAATGACACAAAATAAGATATAATAGATTTGTGGAGTGTTCTGACAAGTTAAGATACTCGTTTAAAAAATATCTGGAGGTTACAGAATATGATAACAGCAGGCGATTTCAGAAATGGAATGACTTTTGAAGAGGACGGCAACGTAATGCAGATCGTTGAGTTCCAGCACGTTAAGCCCGGAAAAGGTGCTGCTTTCGTTAGAACTAAGGTAAGAAACGTTATAACCGGTTCAGTAGTTGAAAAGACTTACAACCCCACCGCTAAGTTCCCTACCGCTTTTGTTGAGAGAAAAGATATGGAGTACAGCTATTCTGATGGTGATCTCTATTACTTCATGGATCCTGAGACATATGATATGGTGCCGATCAATTCCGCTGAGCTTTCCGACAACTTTAAGTTCGTTAAGGAAAACATGGTTTGTAAGGTACTTTCGTACAAGGGCAAGGTATTTGGTGTTGAGCCTCCTACATTCGTAGAGCTCGAGGTTACCGATACAGAACCCGGCATCAAGGGCGATACCGCTACTAATGCTACTAAGCCCGCTACCGTTGAAACAGGTGCAGAGATCAAGGTTCCTCTCTTCATTAATACAGGTGACAAGATAAGGATCGACACCCGTACTTGTGAGTACATGGAGCGTGCATAATTTTATTTATTGATCATTATACTGAAAGGGGCGGATTATATGGAGCTTTCTAAAAAAGTAGGATACATCAAAGGTCTTATGGCAGGTCTTGAGATCAGTGATACAACACCTGAAGGCAAGGTTCTTCATGCTATGAGTGACCTTCTGGAGGAAATGGCTGATGAGATAGAGACCAATGCGGAGATAATTGATAATATCAGTCTTTATATCGACGAGATCGAAGCGTATGACGATCTTCTTGATGAACTTGATGAAGATGAAGAAGACATCGAAAATGAAGATGATCTTGATGATATAGAAGCAGTAGAATATGACCATGATCCGTTTGCAGATCTGTCGGTTGCTGATGTTACCGACGAGAATGAACCTGAAGATCAGATAGGTCTTGCAGATCTTTCGGAAGATGATTTCAAAGATGATGAGAAGTCTGAAGATCATGTTTCTCCTATGGAGCAGTCTGAAAAGGAATCTGAATCTCTCGAAGAGGAGATCTTTGAGTGCGATTGTCCCGAATGCGGAACTTCGATAAGACTTACTACCGAGGATCTGGCAAGAGGTACGATATTCTGTCCTAATTGCGCTGCAAAGCTTCAGTTTGAGATATGATCATTGAGTAAAGAATAAATTAATATCAATTGTTTCAAGGGGTGGTGAAATTCCACACCGGCGGTGATAGTCCGCAAACTCAAAAGAGCCGAATCGGTGAAATTCCGATACCGACGGTAAAGTCCGGATGAAAGAAACAGGCTATGCAGAATAACCTCGCCCCTGTACATATTTGTATTGGGGCTTTTTTGCACAGATGTTTCTTCCTAATTATGATTAGCTAAATTCAGGAGGAAATATATTATGACTACTAATCAGACGGCAGGAAAGACTGCATCAAATAAAACTGACATAAAAAAACTTACTGTTCTGGCAATGTTTATAGCCTTAGGATATATTTGTCTTTTCCTTTTCAGATTCAGAGCATTTGATTTTCTGACACTTGATTTTAAAGATGTGTTTATTACTATGGCAGGATTTGTATATGGTCCTGTTGCCGCTCTCAGTGTTGCTTTTGTTGAGGCTTTACTTGAACTTATTACCGTTTCAAGTACCGGTTTCTGGGGAGCACTGATGAATTTCGCAGGAAGTGCAATGTTTGCCTGCACTGCTTCGTTGATATATAAGTACAATAAGAATTTTAAAGGTGCTGTTTTGGGTCTGGTGGCATCCGTCTTCTCAATGACTGCAGTGATGCTTATAATGAATCTGCTTGTTACACCTATCTACGCTCATACTGATATGAAAACAGTTGCAGGAATGATACCGGGAATACTTTTGCCGTTTAATCTTGTCAAGGGTATTCTTAATGCTGCTTTCACCTTTATTTTGTATAAACCGATGACTCAAGCGCTGAGAAGCATCCGTGTAATACCTAAAAGTGAGAACAGTTTTGTTATCAATAAGCGTTCTGCGATCAGCTTTGCTGTGGCTGCAGCGGTTATAATAGGCTCGGTTGTGGTTCTTCTCACAGTTTTCCACGGACAGTTTGAAGTTGTAAAATCGGCACATTGATCAAAAAGGCATCTGTACGAAATATTGTACAGATGCCTTTTAATGCTTTATTTTATTAAGTTGCTCAGTGCAGTGTATTCTCGGAGATACATACCTCTTCGCATCTCGTCGGTGTCGCTGTATTTTTCGTGCTGTGAGAATATCTCTGCTATCTCATCGACGGATATCCATCTCGGCGTCATGCCGACCTCGCTTTCTCTGTCGGTGAGTGTGATCTCGCATTCTCCCTTAACAGTACCGAAGAAGTATTTGCTTACAAACCTTAAGTTCTCATAATACTCGTTTATTTCAAGCATACATTCCGACGGTTCGATAATATATCCTGTTTCCTCGGCTAATTCGCGGATACAGCATTCTCTTTCGGTTTCGTCATCTTCAAGACCTCCGCCGGGTATCATCCACTGATCTGTCTTTGTTTCATAGGAAAGCAGCATCATGCCGTCTTTTACAACGATACATCTGCATGCTGTTCTTTCTTCATCCCAGTTGCCGAAGTAGTTATTGTCTATTATCTCTATTGATCTCATCTGTATAACCTTATCTTGTCATGTCGTGTCTGATGTTTCTTCGCTGCTTTTGTCCGATGGTGAATCGAGCATGGGTATGTAATCGGGAACTGCTTCAATAATTGTGGTTTCGTTGATTTCATACGATTTGAATGTTGATGGCTGACCATCACTTGTTGCAGGTATTTTTAATTCAGAACCGTGCGGGAGCGTATAAAGCATTACCGGTCTGCCTGCAGGAACTATAAGACAATTATCATAGTCCTTATCTTTCATGAACTCAGCAAGTTCTTCAAGACAAAGGCCGTTTTCATGTATCACATAAGCGGCGGCTTTACCGACATATCTGTATAAGGCAGGATCATAAGGCTTTCCTGTGATATTTTCCTTATCGTTTGGGTATCTTAGTATAAATCCGTATTTATAAGAGTTGTTGACGAACCAGTTATATTGCTTAACAGCTTCAAATTGTCTTGCACCATAGTTTTCATCGTAGAGTGCAAGATGTATACACATTCCTGTGGACATTTCGCTTATTTCAGCAGGCGATCCTTCAATATAATTACCGTTATGGTCATAATATCCATCAGAACCGCCTTCCGGGGCAATGTATGCCTGTTCGACCATTATTGTACGCAGTCCGGTCTGATCGTAAAAATCTCCCAGCATTTCTCCAAGAGGATTTAAGGCATCTTTATAACAAGTCATATTCGTATCTGAAAGGGAAGCTGCTTGAATTCCATCCTTGTTGAATATGGCATTGTATACGGGCAGCATCATAGATTCCGGAAGTATACCGCCGTTGGGTGCAAGCGTTATTTTATCTGATTCTGATACTTCTGTTGTTATATACTGCATGAGCAGCTTATCGCGGTCGATCTTATCTATGCGGCTAAGTTGAATGTCTGTTGGCTTTTCCGGCATTTTAGTATTTTTCTTTATTTCTTTTTTGTCAATACTAAGGAATATTTTACCGGCAAGCAAAAAGAACACTATAGTGAAAAGTATCAGACCGATAGTCTTAAATACCCCTGATGGACCTTTTGTCGCTTTCTGTGTCACTATTTCTTTTGACCTCTCTTTCGGTATTTCTTATGTTTTTTACTTAATTATTATACCATATATTTCTCGAAAAGTAAAGTCAGCTGACATAAAAGTTATAATTTATCTCTATTTGATCTTTTATATATTTATTCGGGTCAAGTAATAATTTTTAGAAGCAAATGAAATAAACACCCATGAACATATTGGTTCATGGGCGCTTATATCAGAGATCAATTATAATTTCTTCGTTTTGCGGATCATTTACAGTAAATATCTTGTCAATTGACGATATCTTAACAGTAAATGTCCTGTCTGTCTTTGTATGTCTGATCTTAACTTGATCACCGATCCTTTCTGATGTTATTTCAAATATTTTTTTGCTTTCGGTATCATAGATCTCCGCTTTAGCGATCTTTCCGTTAACGGGAGAGTATATGACAATTTCACAGTTATCCAAATAATCGTACTCTACATCTTTTTCGAATTTGCCGTAAATTATGATACTGTTCTGCTTGGCAAGCGCAGGCATTTCAAAATAGCTGCATTTATGAGTATACCATTTGCCGCCTTCAAATTCTTTGCCTGTAATTATATCTGTCCATTGTCCCTCAGGCAGATAATATTGTGCGATACCTTCTTCATTAAGAACGGGAGCACAGAGTATATTATCTCCGAACATATACTGCCTGTCGAGCGTAAGGCACGCGGGATCGTCAGCATGATCTATGACCATAGCTCTCATCATAGGTATACCTGTTTTATGAGTTTTGATCGCCTGTGACCATATATATGGCATAAGTCTTCCTTTAAGTACAGCAAATTCCCTTAATACATCACAGCTTTCTTCGTCAAACAGCCACGGCACGCGATAGCTCTGATTTCCGTGAAGTCTGCTGTGTGAACTGAACATACCAAAAGCGACCCAGCGTTTGTAGATGTCAGGAGTTGCTGTTGCTTCAAATCCTGCCATATCATGAGATGTATAACCAAAACCTGATATACACAGTGACAGGCAGCCACGCACTACTTCAGCCATTGAATTATAATTTCCCGAACAGTCTCCGCCCCAGTGTACAGGGAACTTCTGCCCGCCTGCTGTAGCTGATCTTGCGAACAAGCATGCTTTGTTTTCACCGTAGAATTCCTTCAAAACATTGAATACACATTCGTTGTACAGATATGTATAATAATTGTGCATTCCGATAGGGTCTTTTCCATTGAAGTATACGATATCTTTGGTGGGTATTCTTTCGCCAAAATCAGTTTTGAAAGTATCTACTCCCATTTCACAAAGTTGTCTTAGCTTGTCTGCATACCAGCGGCAAGCATCAGGATTTGTGAAGTCAACTATAGCCATTCCAGGCTGCCACTCATCGCACTGGAAAACGCTTCCGTCTGTTCGCTTTATGAAGTAGCCTTTCTCCGCTCCCTCATCAAACAATTTACTTCTTTGACCTATATATGGATTTATCCATACACAGGTATGGAGTCCTTTTTCTTTATGAAGTCTGTCAAGCATTGCAGAAGGATCAGGAAACTGGCTTTTATCCCATTCAAAATTGCACCATTCAAATGACTTCATCCAGAAACAATCAAAATGGAATACTTGCAGTGGTATATTTCGTTCAGCCATTCCGTCGATAAAGCTTGTTATCGTTTCTTCATCGTATGTTGTGGTGAATGATGTTGTGAGCCAGAGTCCGAACGAAAATGCAGGCGGTAATGCGGGTTTACCTGTGAGAGTCGTATATCCTTCAAGTGCATCTGATATCTTATCTCCGCCAAATATAAAGTATTCAAGTTTTTCTCCGGGTACAGTCATTGATACTTTAGATACAGTATCAGAGCATACTTCGTAGGATACTTTTTCAGTGCTGTTTACAAAAACACCATATCCTCGTGACGATACATAGAATGGTATGCATTTGTAGCTTTGCTCGGAACAGGTCCCTCCGTCAGCATTCCATATCTCAACATTCTGACCGTTCTTTGTGAAAGTGGTGAACTTTTCTCCGAATCCGTAGAAATATTCACCGACGCTTGTGTCAAATTGTTCTCTGATAAATGTTGTGCGCCGGTCATCAGGATAACTCCAGAACCGGTCGTCTGTCTGCAGCTGCGATCTTGCCTGCTGTCTGAAGTTGCTCTCGAATATCACTCCTGTAGAACGCCATCCGCCGCCTGTAAGTAACTTATCTTTATAATAGAATTTAAAGCTCCAGCCCTGTTTTGAGACTATGAGCTTAGTATCTCCGGAGATCAGTACTGCTTTATCGTCATCTATTTTGACTTCAGGGATACAGTTTCCTTTATTAAGCACAAAATGAGGTGATTTATCTGCATATCCTTTGTGGTGAACTATACTTACTTTTATGCAGTCTTTCTGTTCAGAGGTATAGCATATCTCCAGATTTGCACCGCCAAGTGTCATGCCTCTGTTTTTGATCTCTGCAGGAGTGGCAAGCACCTTAAAACCATTTTCAATTGGTGTAATTTCAAAAGCTTGTGCGGCATAGTTTACTTCATATCCTTTTTGATTGAGCCAAAAACCATCTGCAAATTTCATAGGCTGTTACCTCCTGAATTCATATAAAAAAATTAGCGGCAATTAATGCTGACTTTATTCAGGTCGCGTTATATGCCGCTGTAAATATTTTATATCATTTTAATGAAAAATGCAATATAAAAATACTGATTTAAGTCAGTATATTAATATTTTACTATTGCATAAAGTAAATTTTTCTTTTATATGTTGAGATCAGATGATAAAATTTGAAATTATCATTCGATCGAAAGGTATTCGTCCGGTATGCAGCTCAGACAATCTTCCATAGCCTCTCTGCTCATGCCTATCGCTCCGCTTCGACTGATAAGTTCATCAGTGTATTTGGAATAAGGATAAACCTTGCAGTTTGTCCAGAATTCAGCTCCGGTATCTTCAAAATGTGATACCACAGGAATTGCTTTGATATTTTCAAAGCGAACAACTCCGTTGGGGTCTTTTACTATATCAAGATCACCCATGTACCCGACAGCTGATATTGCATCCCACATTGTGTGAAAGAAGTTTCCGAGACCGTAATAACAGAATGCTTTACTTCCGTCGGAGCGGTCTATTGTTCCGCAGGTACTTGTACAATGAGCCTGAGTTCCTATTATAAGGTCAGCGCCCCACTCAGCAAGCTTGGGAGCCATATCTATCTGCTGTTCGTTTAGCTCATGCTTTATTTCTGTACCAAAATGGCAGGATACTACAACCACATCAGCCATCTCATCGGCTTTTTTTATTTGACGTTCAATAACGTCCTCTTCTTTCAGATACACAACTTTTCCCGGTCCATCACTTGCTAAGGAATTACCGTTTGTATGTTCCATATACCCTAAGAATGCAAATGTAATACCATTTACCTCTTTTATTCTGATGTTTTCGGAATCTTCCTCATCTCTGTAAGCGCCATAGTGTACTACATCCTTGGAATCCCAGTAGTCAAGTGAACTTATGAGACCTTCCGAGCCATAGTCGAGCACATGGTTGTTAGACATTGATATAACGTTAAATCCAAGATCTGTGACAGCATCTCCATCTTCGACCGGTGTTGAGAATACAGGATATGTTGAGGCAGGAAAAGCACTGTTTACAAGGGTCTCCTGATTTAATACAGCAATGTCGGCTTTCTGTATATATGGTCTAACCTCGTCATACATACTCGAAAAGTCATATTTTTCTCCGCCGCCGAGTTCAAGTGCCTCCATGTAAATATTATCGTGTATAAGGTTATCTCCCGCGCAAAGAAAATGCACTCTTGTTTCTGTCTGAGGTTCTGCGTTTGCCTCTGCTGCTTGCTGCTCTGTTACTGATGTGTATTTCTGTGTCGTTGTCGTCTGTTGTTCCTGTTTCTGAGTGGCTGTGTCAGGTAGTACTTCCTGTTGTGTATGATTCTCATCAGTCATTTCTGCACATGAGCAAAAAAGCATTATCGCTGCCGACATAGCAGCCAGGCATTTTTTTCTTAGCATTTTATTACTTCCTTTTGTTTAATATGGTGTAAACATAATTATCAATAGTGCAGTATATTTTTTCTTTGATATCTGAAAATGAAAATTGTAATTGTTTTGCTTTGCTTGTATCTAATGTTGCATAGGCAGGGTATCCGTTATATGGAGCAGGTTTCCCGTCAGCTGACAGTATAGCTTTTTTACCGGTGATCTTTTCGATATGATCGATGATCTCAAGAATGGATATATCACCGTCAGAACAAGCGTTTAATGCACCTGCTGTACCTTTATCAGCAATATGCGACAGAAACAGTCCGGCATCATTTTCATATATAAAGCTGATTCTTGAATCAAGATCATCTATATACATTGGTGTGCCGTTGATCACACATTCAACGTAAAACAGCAATCTCTTTGTATAGTCATTTTCTCCGATAACAACAGGATAACGTACAGCAATGTATTTCTGATCAGGGTATTTTTGTGTGACTGCACATTCGGCCTGACGTTTTATCTCTGCATAGTTTTCTTCACGTTCGCACCATCTGAAAGGGTATTTATCAGCAGAAAAATCAGATTCGGCTGTTTTTTTATGGATATTTGTGTATACTGCAGAAGTTGACATTAAGATATATTTCTCACACAAGACATTGTCTAAAATACGCTTTACATCATTTGAAGAGTATGCGATCTTGTCAATTATTATATCGTAATGCTGTCCTTTTAATGTTTTTATGATGCTGCTTTCATCACATCTGTCAAATATTATTCTTGAAACGTTTTTGCCGAAGTTATCTTTGTTATTCCCTCTGGTCGCAATTGTGATGTCATGTCCCTTATTTATCAGATCGATCGTCATGGGGATCCCGAAATATCTGGTACCGCCAATTATGAGAATATTCATTTTAATTCCTTTCATTTTCAATGCAAAGTGAGTAATACTGTATCCATAATGACATGATAACAAAAGATTTGATCAGGCACATTGAAAAGGATCGTTCAATTTTATTGTACTATTTGAAGAAATTACCATTTTGTATGCGCAAATTACATTATAACACATAGATGATTATAAATCAACATAAAAATGCTCCAAAAATACTTTTCATCATATTTTTTGTCAAAATATTCAAAAAATTCGCAAACATGATGACAAATCATGTAATTTGTGTTATAATATAAGTACATAAATTGTCATGCCTTGGAAAAGGCTTGATACTGAAAAGGAGGTCAGGCTTTATGAGAATATTTGAAGAGAAAAGATTTGACAGTTCGGATGACATACACAGATGTTTTTATATTGTTGCACGTCCGGACACTGAACCTAAGGGTATTGTGCAGGTCGTTCATGGTATGTGTGATCATATCGACCGTTACAGGGACTTCATGAGTTTTCTTGCAGATAATGGGTATGTAGTATGCGGAAACGATCACCTTGGGCATGGGCTGACTGTTGATTCAAATGCAGAACTCGGTTATTTTGCACCTGAACGCGGCTGGGAAATGGCGGTAAATGATCTGTTCAGGTTATCCAAGATCATGAGAAAAGAATATCCTGATATTCCATATTTCATGATCGGCCACAGCATGGGAAGTCTTTTGGCAAGGGCATTTGCAGTAAAACATCCCGGTGTTTGCTCAGGTTTTGTATTCATGGGAACGTCAGATGGATTTGAAGCTGATACTTCAGCATTGAAAAAGAAAGGCATATCTCATTTTAAAAAAATTGCTCCCGATCTTCTTGCAGGAGCATCCAAAAAGAATTTTGGAAAAACCGCAATGACACTGTTGTTGTCTCAGGGTGAAGCAATCAAAGCACTTCGCGGTGATGAAGGATACAGCACACTGCTTGATAAGCTGGCTTTCAGTAAGTATAATGACCGTATCGAAGATGTGGAAACAGGTTATGAATGGGTATCAAGGGATAAAGCTGTGACTGATGCTTTCAGTGAAGACCCGCTATGCAATTTCAGGTTTACAGTAAACGGATATATAAATCTGTGTACTGTGACATATTATGTTACTGATGAACGATGGTATATGCATCTTCCTAAGGATGTTCCGCTGCTTCTTGTTTCGGGAACCGAAGACCCGGTAGGAAGCTACGGCGATGGTGTAATGAATGTATATAACAGACTGAGGGATTATTGTTGTGATGTTTCAATAAAGCTGTATGAGGGTGCAAGGCACGAACTTCTCAATGAACTAAATAAAGATGAAGTATATTCCGATCTGTTGTCGTTTATACGATCTAACACATGATATTTACTGAAGGAAGGTGCTTTGTAAGTTGTTCTTTAAGATTAAAAGTTTTGGACTTACCGGACTAAATGCATTTCCTGTCACTGCTGAGATAGAAACAAGCCGTGAACTGCCTGATTTCCAGATAATCGGTCTTGGGGATGCTGCGGTAAGAGAATGCCGTGAAAGAATAAAAAGTGCTTTTCGCACAACTAATCTGCAATTTCCTGAAATGCGTGTCGTAATAAATCTTGCTCCTGCTGATGTTAAAAAGACCGGTACTGTTTATGATCTTGCAATAGCAATGGCGATATCGATGACACAGGGATGGCTGAGATCGTGTGATCCGACATCTACTGCATTTATAGGTGAAGTATCGCTGGGAGGAGAGGTCAGAGGAGTACATGGTGTGCTCCCAATGACTATACTTGCTAAGTCACTGGGGATAAAAGAAATATTTGTTCCTGAAGAAAATGCTGCCGAAGCATCTGTTGTTGAAGGGATAATGGTATATGGAGTAAGGTCTTTGAGGCAGATACTTGAACACTTTTCAAATATCAAAAGAATTCCGATTCATCCTGTTTTCAAGCCGAACATATCGGCTTATACATCCAAATCTGATCTATGTGATATAAAGGGACAGGAATTGGCAAAGCGTGCGCTTGAGATAGCGGCCAGCGGAGGTCATAATATTCTTCTTATCGGTCCGCCGGGTTCCGGAAAATCAATGCTTGCAAAGGCATTGCCGTCTATATTGCCTAAAATGACGTTTGATGAAGCAATAGCTGCGACAAATGTATATTCTGTTGCAGGTGAGATAGATCCTGAAAATCCGCTTATAACCGAACGCCCGTTCAGATCGCCGCATCATACGGTGTCATCGGCTGGATTATCCGGAGGAGGAACTATCCCGCGTCCGGGGGAAATATCACTTGCTCATAACGGAGTCCTATTTCTTGATGAATTTCCGGAATTCAACCGGAATTCACTTGAGATCCTTCGCCAGCCTCTTGAGGACGGAAAAGTAACGATATCGCGAGCTGCCGGTTCGGTCACATATCCCTGCTCATTCATGCTTGTTGCTGCGATGAATCCATGTCCCTGCGGATACTATGGACATCCGACCAGGAAATGTACTTGTAATTCAAAAAAGGTTGCGGCATATCTTGCAAAGATATCGGGGCCTATGCTTGACAGGATAGATATCAATGTAGAAGCTGCTTCTGTTGATTTTGAAGATCTGTCTTCGGGAAAAAAGGGCGAGCCATCATCAGCTGTCCGTGAACGTGTTCAGGCTGCAAGGGATATACAGAACAAGCGTTTCAAAAATACAGACATAACCTGTAATGCCAAGATTACTCCGGATTTGATGGGCGATATATGTGTTATGACAAAACAGGCAACTGAAACTCTGAAAAAAGCTTTTGAAGCATACGGTATGTCTGCAAGAGCTTACGATAAGGTACTGAAAGTTGCAAGAACTATTGCTGATCTTGACAGAAGTGATATAATTGACAGCAAACATATTATTGAGGCGATCGGATACAGGACTCTTGACAAAAAGTACTGGTCACAGTAAATATTGTGTTAATGTCGATAAAAACGTTTTCAAAAATTAATAAATTATTAAAAGTATAAAAAAGACTGGAAAATGCGTCTTGCATATGATATAATATTTTTAGTCGTGAGACTTGACTAACTTATGCAAAATCTATTATGAGGTGATCTATAATGACTGATGAAATCAAAGCATTGTACGAACAGTGGCTTGAAAACGCTGTTGAAGATGAAGACCTTCAGGTGGAACTGAAATCTATCGCAGGTGATGATGACGCTATACTTGACCGTTTTTATCGCAATCTTGAATTTGGTACAGGCGGACTTCGCGGTGTTATCGGCGCAGGCGCATACAGAATGAATATCTATACCGTAAGACGTGCTACACAGGGACTTGCTGATTATGTAAATGGTGATTTTAAGAACGGCTCTGTTGCTATATCTTATGACTCCCGTATTAAGTCTGATGTATTTGCCAAGGAAGCTGCAAGAGTTCTTGTAGCTAACGGTATCAAAGTATATCTTTATAAAGAATTAATGCCTACTCCTATGCTTTCGTGGGCAGTACGTTATTTCGGCACTTCTGCTGGAATCATGGTGACCGCCTCGCATAATCCTTCAAAGTATAACGGATATAAGGCATATGGCGCTGATGGCTGCCAGATCACTCTCGATGTTGCCAATACTGTTATCGGAAAGATAAACAGTGTCCCGATGTTTGGCGGCGCAAAGGTTGCTGACTTTGATGAGGCTGTAAAGAACGGCATGATCGAATATATCGGACAGGAATGCATTGATGCTTATCTTGCCAAGGTAAGAGAGCAGGGGATACATACCGATCTTGTTGCTGAAAGCGGACTCAAGGTCGTATATACTCCTCTTAATGGCACAGGAAATAAGCCTGTACGCAAAATACTTGACCTTATCGGTGTTAAGGAAGTAACTGTTGTGCCGGAACAGGAAAATCCTGATGGTAATTTTCCGACTTGTCCGTTCCCGAATCCCGAGATCAAAGAAGCACTTGCTTATGGACTTAAACTTTGCGAGACTGTAAAGCCTGATCTTCTGCTTGCTACCGATCCCGACTGTGACAGAGTAGGTATAGCTGTACCTTCTCCCGAAGGCGATTATGTGTTATTCTCCGGAAATGAAGTTGGAGCTCTTCTTATGGAGTATATCTGCAACGAAAGAAAGGCTCTTGGCACTATGCCGGAAAAGCCTGTTGCCGTAAAGACCATCGTTTCGACAGATATCTGCACAAAGATAGCTGAGGAATTCGGCGTTGAACTCAGAAACGTACTTACAGGATTCAAGTTCATTGGTGAGCAGATCGGTCTTCTTGAAGCAGACGGTGAAGCTGACAGATATATATTTGGCTTTGAAGAGAGCTACGGCTACCTTGCAGGTTCATATGTTCGTGATAAGGATGCTGTTGTTGCATCAATGCTTATATGTGAAATGGCTGCATTCTATCGTACAAAGGGGATCTCTTTGCTTGAAGCCAGAGAAAAGATGTATGCTAAATACGGCAATTATAAGCATTCGCAGGAATCTTTCGTTTGTGAGGGTGCCAGCGGAATGCAGCGTATGCAGGAGATAATGTCTAATCTTCGCAAGAATGTCCCTGCTGAGATCGGCGGTCTTAAGGTTGAGAAATTCGGTGATTATCTTGCAAGCGAGGAAAAGTGCATCAAGTGCGGCAAGGTCACACCTATAGATCTTCCCAAGAGCGATGTTCTTGCATTCAGACTTGAGCAGGATGCATCTGTTATTATCCGTCCTTCGGGAACCGAGCCTAAGATCAAGGCTTACTACACAACTATAGGCGCAACTCCTGAGGCAGCAGAAGCACAGGAGAAAACTATAGCAGAAAGCTTCAAGAAGATACTCGGATTCTGATCAATCGTAAATATGACCCGAAAGCATATTATTGCTTTCGGGTCTTTGCTTATTGACAAATGTATGTAAATATGTTATTATAATATCATAAATTATGTTCGATCAGACAGGAGGCATCGTATGCTCGTTGTAACTGAAAAGACAAAGCCGCTGAAAAATGTACACTATTTTTGCGCTCTTTCGGGTGGGCAGCCTGTAAGCTGTTATCTTATAAAGGGCAGGTACGGCGATATGCTGATAGATACCGCTACGCCTCTGGTTTATAAAAGACTTCGTGAGTGGCTGGATGTAAATGATCTTAAGCATATTTTTATCACTCATGCTCATGCAGATCATGACAGCAACGCAGCAAGGATCAAGCGTGAATACGGTGCTCAGATTTGGTTGAGCGGTGCTGATCTGCCTCTTGTTGGTCATTATGAATCTCAGCCGATGAAAGCGACTCGTGAAAAGTATAAGCTTCGTACTGTTCAGCTTAATGTTATGGGTTCGATGAAGGTGTTTAACACTACTCCTTATGAACCTGATCATATTATTACTGCAGACAGTGCGAATGCTTTGAGGGAGTATGGCTTTGATGCTGATATAATCACACTTCCAGGACATACCCTTGGATCTGTAGGTGTTTTTTCGGAAGGAGTTCTTTACTGTGGTGATGCATTTACTGCAATGTGGAGAAGACCCGAGATATCACCTCATGCTTCATCGGTTATTGATATGAAGGCATCATTAATTAAGATACTTGAGCTTTCACCTGAATGGCTGTGTACCGGACACGGTTTGCCTGTAAGTATGAAAAAAGCTCGGCGTGTAATCAGAGAGTATTTAAAAGAGTGATATGAGTCTTATAAAAAAGCAGCAGTTTGTTTTTACAACAACACTGCTGCTTTTAATTTTATTTCTGTCTGCGTTTGAAAATAGCTCCTACGACTTTAGGTCCTGCATTTATCGCAACAGCAGCACCAATCATGAATGTTTCTTCGGGAGGATATCCGAGCTTTTTGGTAAGCTGAGCCGCAAGTTCTTCACCTGCTGACTTATCTTCTCCGCATACAATGCAATATGGTGTCTGCGGTATTATTTCGTCCTCGGTAAGCTTGATTATCGAAGGGATTATATTTTTGTCGCCTCTGACCTTTGTTTCAGTGACTATTTTATTATCCTGTATACGCATTATTGGCCGAAGTCCCATAAGTTCTCCTGCAAAAGCAGCAGCTGAAGGTATACGTCCTGATTTTCTTGCATACTTGAGAGTGTACATGGCAAAGAATATCGTACAATTCTGTACCCAGTCAGTGATGTATTCAACGATTTCTTCGGGTTCTTCTCCTTTTTCAGCTTTAATAGCGGCTTGAATAACGGGGTATCCATATGCTCCGGTATAGCTTACACCATCAATAGTGTATATGTTGAATTTACCTTTTCTTTCAGGGTGATCCTCAAAGAACTGCTCAGTTGCAAGGAGCGAGTTGTTGTATGTAGCGCTGCCTTCTTTGTTGATCGTAACATTGATGACATCGGTATATCCTTCATTGAAAAGCTGTTCGAATATCTCACCATATTCAAATGCTGTAATCTGAGAATGGGTTGGAAGTCCATCAAATTCATTCAGCATTTTGTAAAATCCTTCTTCATTGAAGTCAATACGGCTGGTGTAGCTTTTATCACCAAATGCGACCTTGAATGGAACAACTAAAATGTCATGTTCTTTTTCAGCTTTAACGGGAAGATCCGATGCGGAATCGGTCATGATTTTGATTTTAGACATATTCATCCTCCTTGTGATCATATATTAGTCAAACATAAAAATGCTACTGAGATCTGTTATGTTAAATAATCAATCCCATGAATACTGCGTGAGCTTGCCTTCTCTTCCAAGATCGGGATAATCCCACTGTCTTAGTACCTCATATGTTGCAATAGCAACAGAGTTTGAAAGATTAAGACTTCGCAGCGTAGGTCTCATGGGTATTCGAACACAACAATCGGGGTTTTCATATAATAATTTTTCTGGGAGTCCCTTGTCTTCACGCCCGAAAACTATGTACACTGGTTTATCCTGTGGATAATCTGCTTCGCTGTGAACAATTCGGCCTTTAGTCGTGAAGTATCTGAAACATCCGTCATTTTTTGAAAAGAAATCATCGAGAGAGTCATATTCGTAAATATCGAGTTTATCCCAATAATCAAGACCTGCTCTTTTCAGCTGTTTGTCTGTTATAGTAAAACCATAAGGCTTTATAAGATGCAGTGCTGCACCTGTTACAGCGCAGGTCCTTGAAATATTGCCGGTGTTCTGTGGGATCTGAGGTTCGACAAGGACAATGTTAAGTATATTCAAATGTATTAGCTCCATTCATATTGGTTCAAAATTTCCAAGTTCGCTGTAATTGTTGAGCCAGGCTAATTGCGGTTCGAAAAGAATACCGTCATTTTTTGAGATCCCATAGCTGTAGGTGGTTTTTATAGCAAGACCTGTAAAGTGAGCAGCACGGTCAAGAGCAATGGGCAGACTATCTTCTGACATAAGACCGCCAACAAGTACAGCAGTAAAAAGATCTCCGCAGCCTGAATACTGCATTGGAACATAGCTGCTTCCTACTCTCCAGAAGCCGTCTGTAGTACGGTCGTATCCTGCGGACCATATTTTCCCGTCGGAGGTCTGAGCGCCTGTAATAACTATATATCTTGTATTCTCTGATAGCTGAGAAAGCCTGACAAGCCATGATTTCAGTTCATTTGCCCTTAATCCGTTTACAGGACAATCTTCATCAAGAAGCAGTGCGGCTTCAGTAAGATTCGGTGTTATTAGATCGGCTTTTTTTACAAGCATCTTTATCTTAGTGCATAATTCATCTGTTATTGTTTTATATCTTTTTCCGTTATCACCCATAACGGGATCGACAACTTTCAGTGCACCGGGATATGCATCAAAAAAATCAGCACAATGTTCTATCTGATCGGCTGATGCTAAAAATCCACTGTAAATACAGTCGAAAGAAGTGCCGAGCGTCTTATAATTTTCAAGCGCCTTGCCTATAAAATCGGTAAGATCTTTCATTACAAAACTGCTGTAGCCCGTGTGTGCTGACAGAACAGCGGTGGGGACAGGACACACTTGAATACCCATAGCTGACATGACAGGTATTATTGCAGTAAGAGAACATTTCCCTATGCCCGATATATCATGTATGGCAGCTGTCTTTTTTGCACTTTTCAAGTAATTTCACTTCCCTTGATGCTGTTTCTATAATATTATATCACATCTTTTTTGCTTTTGCAAGTGATTTTAAAAATATATAGAAACTGTGCATCAGATAATAAATGTACAAAAAAGCGGACTTGAACCAAGTCCGCCTATTAATTAGCATCTGCATTTATATCTGCAGTTTCCTTTAGCAACAGCATCAACTTTTCTCATCTCAAAGAAGTAAAGACCGATCAGGAGCGCTCCTGCTGCTGCCCACGCAAAAGGTGATGCAAGGCATACAGCATTATAGCCGAATGAGCTGACAAAAGCAAATGCAACTATTGAACGGCAAATAAGCTCTGTAAGACCGGCAAGCATAGTCACTGCGGAAAAACCAAGTCCCTGGAGTATGTTCCTGAAAAAATACACTACTGCAAGTGTTGGATAGAAAATGCTTGAAAGTCTTAGAAAATATCCTGCGTGTTCAGTCATAAGGTTGAAATTGCTTTCTTTTTTATTGAGAAACAACGAAGCAAATGTATCTCCGAAACAGAATATAACTGCTGATATCACAACAGTGTAGCATATAAGTGCGAAAAAAGCCTGTCTGACGCCTTTGTGTATCCTTTCGTTCTTGCCTGCACCGAGATTCTGCCCGCCGAAGGTTGCCATTGTTACGCCTATGGTTTCCATTGGCTGAGCGATAAGATTCTGTATCTTGCCGCCTGCCGACATTGCTCCAACATATTCGGTGCCAAGTGAGTTGACGGCAGCCTGAAGTATCATTGTTCCAATAGCGGTGATGGAAAACTGAAATGCCATGGGCAGTCCTATCGAAAGAACATTTTTCATTATGGTTTTGTCAAGTACTTTTTCTCCTTTATTATATCCGAGAATTGGCATTTTCATAACGTATATCAAGCAAAGGATGCCTGATATCAATTGTGAAAGGATCGTCGCAAGTGCAGCTCCTGAAACGCCAAGGTGGAATTTCACTATGAAAAGCATATCGAATACAACATTCAGACAGGACGCTATCAGAAGATATTTAAGCGGAGTTTTGCTATCGCCCAAAGCGCGCAGTGTACTGGCAAGCATATTGTAAAGAATCGTTACGGGTATACCGATAAATAGTATTCTGAGATACGAATATGCATACTCAAAAGTGTCCGGAGTTGTATTCATGAATCTGAGCAGCGGCCGACAGAAAATAACTGTTGTTATAGTCAGGACAGCTGCGATTACCGCAGACAGAAAATTAGCATTATAGATGGTTTTTCTCATCTGCGAATATTTTTCTGCACCGAATTGCTGTGCTATAGGTATTGCAAAACCAGAGCAAGTACCTAATGCCGTGCCTATGATCAGGAAGCATACAGGTCCTACTGAACCAACGCCTGCAAATGCATTGTTGCCTACATACTTACTGACAATTATCGAATCAACCATATTATACAGCTGCTGAAAAAGACTTCCGAACAGCATGGGCATACAGAAACCCAGGATCAGTTTTATCGGGTTTCCTTTAGTCATATCTTTTGTCATATCCCTTACCCCCATATCGTTCTTATATTATTCACCATACTATTGTATCGCTTGATATTCTATAACTTTTCCTTTCTGTAAACAATGATTTTATGTTATCTTTTTATAAAAATACATATTGATATTTGTGTATTTTCTATAAATCAATAAATCGAAAAAAATAATACAGCATAGCATATAGTTTTTAATTTACGAAACCGTTTTCAGAAAGAAATAATGTACAAATACTTCGAAGGTTGACAAATACATTATATTATGTTATAGTATATTTATATTTTATTTGTCTGAAAGGAGATATATAATTATGGCAAATATACTTGTAACAGGCGGTGCCGGTTTTATAGGAAGTCATACTTGTGTTGAACTTCTTGCATCCGGTCACGAAGTGATAATTGTTGACAATTTTTCAAATTCCAAGCCTGAGGCATTAAAGCGTATCAAAAAGATATCCGGTAAGGATGTAAAATTCTATGAGACCGATATACTTGATCTTGATGGTCTTAATAAGATCTTTGATGAAAACCGTATAGATGCTGTTATTCACTTTGCAGGTCTTAAAGCTGTAGGTGAAAGTGTTCAGAAACCTGTTGAGTATTATCATAATAATATTACGGGAACTCTTATGCTGATACAGGCTATGAGAGCACATGACTGCAAGAAGATAGTATTCTCATCGTCGGCTACAGTTTACGGTGTAGATAATCCTGTACCTTATGTTGAGACGATGCCTACACACACAGCTACAAATCCTTATGGATATACTAAAGTCATGATAGAGCAGATACTCAGAGATGTTGCTGTTTCTGATCCTGAATGGAGCATTGTACTTCTTCGCTACTTTAATCCTATCGGTTCTCATAAGAGCGGACTTCTTGGCGAGGATCCGAACGGTATTCCGAACAATCTGTTCCCGTATATACAGCAGGTCGCTATCGGCAAGCGTGAATATCTTGGCGTTTTCGGTAATGATTACGATACCCCTGATGGTACAGGTGTGCGTGATTATATCCATGTTATGGATCTTGCAAGCGGTCATCTTTGTGCTGTAGACTATGTTCTCGGACATAAGGGAGTTGAGGCTGTAAATCTCGGAACAGGAAAGGGTTCAAGTGTTCTTGATGTTCTTCACGCATTCGAAAAGGCGTGCGGTAAGAAGCTCGCATACAAAATCATGCCGAGAAGAGCAGGGGATATCGCCTGGTGCTATGCGAATACCGATAAGGCTAAGAAGCTGTTTGGATGGGAAGCTAAGTACGGTATAGATGAAATGTGTACCGACGGCTGGAACTTTATACAGAAAAATCCCAACGGACTTTGATGACATAATGCCGCATACCGTATCTACGGTGTGCGGTTTTTTGGAGGAAGATCAAAAAAATGATAGATAAACGCTATTTTGATAAGATCACTGCCTGCGGTGAAAATTGTACGGGTTGCCGCAAGAAGATCGATGGGATGTGTCCCGGATGCATTGAGGCAGATGGTTATGTCCCCGAATGGAAAGATTCAGGCAGATGCAGGATACATTCATGTGTAAAAGAGCATAAGGCGCTATTCTGTGGAATGTGCTCTGAGTTCCCATGTGACAAGGTACCGGTAATGCTTCATTGGTATGATGATCCTGTAGATCACTTATCACGTCTTGCTGAAAGATATCGGGTTTTGTTCGGAGAATAATATTCTCTGTGTATAGTTGGTTCAAGGGTGATTATTTATGCTTAAAGCTGTATTATTTGATATGGATGGCCTGATAACAGACACGGAAAAGCTGCTCAGTCATTTCTGGTGTCTATCTGCGAAAAGCTTCGGCTTTGATATGCGTCCGGAACACGTTCTGGGCATAAGGTCGCTATCGGCTAAGTTTGCTGAGCCTCATCTGAAAGGGATATTTGGTGATGATTTTGATTATTACGCTATAAGGAACAAGCGCCGTGAAATGATGAATGAGTATATTGAAGAAAACGGTATCGAGGCTAAACCCGGACTTTATGTGCTTCTTGATCATATTGAAGAACTCGGTCTGAAGTGTGCTGTGTGTACAGCCACAGATCTTGAGCGAACAAAATGGTATCTCGGTCTTTTGGGTATATGCAGCAGATTTGATGCACTTGTGTGCGGTGATATGATAAAGAACGGGAAACCAAAGCCGGATACTTATCTTGAAGGTGCAAGAGCGCTGGGTCTATTCCCGGAAGAATGTATTGCGCTGGAGGATTCGCCAAATGGTATAACTTCTGCGTATACCGCAGGATGCATTCCTGTAATGGTTCCCGATCTTTCGCAGCCTGATGATGAACTAAAGAAAAAGCTATATGCAGTTTGTGATTCACTGAATGATGTGTGTTCTGTTATTGATGAATTGATTTAAAGTGCTTATTATAAAATAATTGTGAAGATTCTGTTATTCTATTGACATTTTCTGCAAAATGGTGTATCATTTAACTAAAGATTTTATGATGAGGGGGTTTATCTATGTCAAAAGCCGTTACCTATCTTTTTACATTTATTCTTATTTTCGTATTATTGCCGGTAGGAATTTATAAGTTCTACTGCAGTTATCAGGATGGACTTTATCCAAGTCTTTCAGAGTATGCTTCTTTTCCCGATAAAGAGGGTGCTAAGCCTTACGATGGCAAATACGAAGTTAAGGTAATGAAGTATAATGGCACAGGTGGAGAGGAGAAGTATGTATTCAAGGTTTATCTTATAAATCATGAAGATGATACTACTACTTTTATCAAGACCGTTAAGATCAGTTCTTATGGAACAGGAATCGAGCCTGTGGTACCTAACGATCAGGCACCCGGACAGTATGAGATAACACTGATGTTTACTTCATCAGGCGGAAATGAAACTCTTGTTATTGATGCTGTAAACGGAATGGTCAAAGGAAAGAAGCTTCGCGGCGGATTCTTCTGATGATTGATCGGAATAATTGAAAATAACAGATCCCGAAAGATTAATTCTTTCGGGATCGTTTTTTATAATATTATTGACTATCCGATGTGATAATACCCGGATCGTATTCAAGATCGAACATTTTATAATGTCGGCCTACTTTTCCGACAAGGCAATTATATCTGTATGTCTGTGTTTCTTTTGAACCGGAAAAGGTGACATCGGCATATACTACATAAGCTTCCGAAATGTCAGGTGCTGTTCCATATGCTGCTTTGTAATCTTCCATGCTGTATTCTTTCAGCGGTTTTGTGTTAAGTATGTCGCATTCTATTGTAAGATTGTCTCCGCAAAGTTCGGTAATGTCTTCGCATAAGGCTTCCATATACTGCTCTTTTGTATAACCGGTCGCTTCAAGATCTTCTTCAAGCTCTTTCTTGATCTCAGATGGAAAACATTTGAGATAGCTGTCAAGATCACGATCCTCAATAGCAGAAAAATATTTTGTGACTATCTCGGTATTGAGCTCCTTTTTACCTATGGCACCGGAACTATAAAGTGTTCCTAAAATAAAAAATAATGCAGCTGCAGCAACTATCACAAGCATTTTGATCTGTTTGGGATCATGCTTGTTTTTTGAGCCGTTTTTGATCTTCTCTTCTTTCTTTTTGAGCTTTTCATCGTGCTCAGCTTTTTGTTCAGGCGTCATGAATCTGACGGGGATCTCTGTTTTGTATTTATCAGCTGCATGGATTTTCAGATTCGGATCACCGTATCCGCAGTGCTCACAGAATGCTCCTTTAAATTCTTTGCCGCATGATCTGCATATTTTCATGAGAAATTCCTTTCTTTGGAAAATTATTTCTAAAACAAAAAAGCGTTCGCCGGGTCATTGCGAACGCTTTGGATAAATGCCTTAAATCACTTAGCAAGGGACTTAGCAAGAGCAGCTTTCTTTCTTGAAGCATTGTTCTTGTGGATGATACCCTTTGCGCAAGCCTTATCGACCTTTTTGATAGCAGCGGTAACAACCTCAGCCTTATTGTCTGCGTTGTCGGAAACAGCAACAGCTGCCTTCTTCAGTGCAGTCTTAAGATCGCTCTTTACAGCCTTATTTCTGAGAGCCTTTGCCTCATTGACCTTAACTCTCTTCTTAGCGGACTTGATATTTGCCATTTAATCTTACCTCCCTTAATAATGAATAAATTCAACTTATTCGTATACAATACTGTATGACTGAGAGGGAACATACAGCTATATCTAAACAAGCATCGTGAATATTATATCACATCATCTTGCGAAATGCAACCCCTTTTAGCGAGAAAAAGAAATTTTTTTACAATTATGATTTGTTTATTTTACACAAAAAAGGAGATATAATGGCACTTGATACAGACCTTGCACTGGAATTGTTTACAGACAGTAAAAAAAGAGTTGCCGATATATGCGGTGCCTCAGCTTATGAATATCGTTATGAACATGCAGAAGCAACTTTAACAGAGATAGATATAAATGATACAGCTGCTGCGGAGATCATAGGAAGACCTGTGGGAAAGTATATCACGATTGAATTTGATGCGCCGATATATGAATATTCTCCGTTTTATGAAGAAAGATGCGGTATAGTGACTGAGTCGCTGAAAAAAATATGTCCGGAGACCGGAGCCGTTTTGTTTGCAGGACTCGGAAACAGGTTTATGACCCCTGACTCTATTGGACCTCTTGCGTCTGACAGAGTGTTTGCTACTGCGCATATTTGCAGATATGCAGATGATATATATACTGACGAACTATCTGAAAGTTTTGTATTGTCAGCAGGTGTGATGTCTCAGACCGGTATAGAATCATCTGACCTGATAAAAAGTGTATGTTCAAGTAATGAGATAAAACGTGTTATAGTATGTGATGCACTGGCGTGTCATGAACCATCTCATATGGGAAAGACGATACAGCTTTGTTCTACTGGCATATCTCCCGGAAGCGGAGTTGGAAACTCACGTTCAGAGATATCACAAAGCAGTCTTGGGATACCTGTGGCTGCGATCGGTGTTCCGTCTGTTACAAGACTTATGTCGGATGATCCGAGATTTAAAGAACTGATAGTAACTCCTAAACAGATCGACAAACTTGCGGAACGCTCTGCGGCAATGATCTCTGATGCTGTAAATATGTTTTTGCATCCCGGTTTTACTCGTGAAGAGATTGCCTCTTTTATGTGAGATAAGTGACAGTATTTACACGCCGTTTTTAAATGTATTTTATTGACATTATATACTTATTGTGATATAATTATAGTAAGTATTTATGCGTATTATGCATGACGGGAGATGACTGCCTTGTTTGGATATGTAAGACCGTTTACTCCGTATCTGAGAGTTTATGAAAATGAATTGTATAAAGCAGTCTACTGTGGATTATGCCGTGAATTGAAAAACTCATATGGTCATATCCCTACACTTTTGCTGAGTTATGATCTTGCTTTTCTTGCAGCTCTTGAAATAGGTGTAAAGCACGAAACTGTGTCTGCAGATTCTGTACGCTGTCCTGTTCATCCGATCAGAAAGACCAGATGTCTGAAATGTTCGGGAGACTCACTTCATTATTCTGCTTCTGCAGAAATAATACTTGTATACCATAAACTGAAAGATGATCTTGCGGACAAAGGCATAAAGCGGAAAATCAGGGCGGCTGCACTTATACCGCTTTTTTATGGAAAATATAAGAAAGCTGCTTCCGAATATCCCGCACTTGCGGATTCTGTGGAACTGGCTATGAAACGTCAGCGCATTACAGAAAGAAAAAAAGTAAGATCGCTTGACCGTGCAGCTGAGCCTACTGCTGCGATAATGAATGCGGTTTTTCGTGAACTGGGCGGATGTGATCCTGATAAACGTGAGCTTTTTGGAAGATTCGGATATATGCTCGGCAGATATGTTTATATTTGTGATGCGCTCGATGATATCAACGAGGACTATGCTTTAAAAGGATATAATCCGTTGATCCCTTATGATGCGTATAAAGATAAGTCTCCGAAACTGTCGAGAGAATATCGCCTTAAAGCTGTGGCAAAAGCTCAGAACAGTCTGATGCTGACTCTTGGAGCACTTGCAGAGGTCTATGTTAATATCGATGCGGGAGATATGCGGCCTTTGATAGATAATATAGTGTATCTTGGATTAAAAGATACATTTTCAAAGGTGAGGAGCTTTGCTCTTGATGGTAAAAGAAAAAGAATGAAAAATGAAAGGTGAATGCAAATGAATGACCCTTACAAAACACTCGGAGTACAGCCGAATGCTTCTGAATCAGAGATAAAATCAGCTTATAAGACACTTGTAAAAAAATATCATCCCGACAGATACACGGACAGTGATATGGCAGAACTTGCCAACGAAAAGATGACAGAGATCAATGCGGCATATGACAGGATAATGGAAGACCGCAGGCAGGGCATATATTATGACTCTTCTCCGTCAGGCAGGAATATGTCGGGAACATATAACTCAAGTAGCTATACTCGTTCCGGTTCTTCATCCTCGTCGGGCGGAAGCGGTTTCAGTTACGGCAGGACAGGAACATATGATCAGAATTTCAATTATAATTATCAGCAAAGAAATACCAGCTTTGACGCATATCGTGTACGTCAATTAGCCGATCAGGGCGATATCAACGGTGCTGACAGCATACTTATGGCTGTTACGGAACGATCAAGAAATGCTGAATGGAATTATCTGAAAGGTATGGTAAGCTATAGAAGAGGCTGGTTCAATGAGGCTTATCATTATACTGCTAAAGCGACTCAGATGGATCCTGCCAATCAGGAGTATTCTGCAGCTTTTCAGCAGATGAACCGTCAGCGCAGCGGATATATGACCGGTAATGCATTTACATCAAATGCTCCGTCTGTAAGGGGAACCGATCCGTGTGATATCATGTCGGGATTATGTGCTGCTGACTGCTGCTGTGAGATGATGGGCGGCGATCTTATCCCATGCTGCTGAATAAAAGAGCTTCGGAATGTAAGCACTCTAAATCTTTTTGTGTTGCGCTCGGAGGGGTCATAACAGCTCTTGTGCTGCTGATAATGTTCTGTTCAACACTTTTCCCGATGCTTGATTACGCATTGCCTACATATGCGGGATTTCTTATGGTGATAGTCATGGCTGAGGCGGGTACAGGCTGGGCTTTTATGACTTATGCTGCCTGTGCTGTGCTTTGTATGCTGATGACACCTGATTATCAGGCAAATCTGCTGTTTATACTGTTCATGGGATACTATCCGATATTGTATGTACATTTGTTCAAAATAAAGAAAAAGCCTCTGAGGGTATTTGTAAAGCTTATAGTGTTCAATACTGCTATAATCGTATTCGGACTGATATATACATATTTGTTTGCCGGAACAGACCTGTTTGAAGGTATGGAAAAGTTCGGGATGTATGCGGTCCCGCTGATGATATTTATGGCAAATGTATTTTTTGGGATCTATGAGGTCCTTCTGGGAAGGCTTATTGAACTATACACCAGATGGTTTAGAATAAAAATACTAAGTAGAAAATGAGAATAAAGAACTGGTAAAAAAAGACACAGAATATTTTTGACAACAAAGAAAAGTGGGATAAAATGAAAGAGAAGAGATCACTGTTTAAAAGGGAAGAGCTTACACCCGAACAAACAGCTAAACGGGATAAAAATCGGCGTATAATAAGGATCATCAGTGCTGTATTTTTTCTTGTGGCTATGGCGGGAATGACATATCTGCTGCTTCCTTTGTTTCAAGGAATAGGAAAAGAAGGGTACTTTGAAAAAGTTCAGGAAACAATAACGAGCAGAGGTACCTTTCGTGGATTGATACTGTTCCTTGCGCTTCAGGCTTTACAGGTAGTTGTAGCGATAATTCCTGCTATCCAGATAGTCGGCGGACTGTTATATGGCTGGTTTATCGGCGGCCTTCTTTCGTTTGCCGGGATATTACTCGGGACTCTTGCAGTGTGGGGCATAGTCAAGCTGCTCGGAGCGCCGCTTGTTGAGGCGGTCGTAAGTGAAAAACATCTGAAAAGGTTCAGCTTTCTCGATGATGAAAAACGACTGATACTTATATTGATCATATTGTATATCATTCCGGGCGTTCCTAAGGATGTTATCACTTATCTTGTCCCGCTTACCAAAATCAAACTCCGTGATTTTATGCTGTATGTAATGCCGTTCAGACTTCCAGCGATTTTCCTGTCGTCTGCCTTTGGCTTCAATATTACTGAAGGCAATTATACTGCTGCGATATTTGTTGTGGTTATTATAGCTTTGATAGCTTGTGCAGGATTTTTTTTCAAGGATAAGGTACTTGACTATTTAAGCAAAAGGCATAAAAGGAGCAGACTGCACAAAAGCGACAAATGAACGTTGAATGTTTTAGGCAAAATGATAGAACTTGAAAAAAGTTGAAAGAACTCCTTGACAGAGATAAAATGTTATGATATAATATATTACGTTGATTGAGCCAATAACCTCAAGAAACGTGATATGCGGGTGTAGTTCAATGGTAGAACTCCAGCCTTCCAAGCTGGCCACGTGAGTTCGATTCTCATCACCCGCTCTCTTTTTGCCGAGATTTCGGTAAAAGTTATATGGTGGGTATAGCGTAGCTGGTTAACGCGTCAGTTTGTGGCACTGAAGACCGAGAGTTCGAATCTCTCTACCCACCCCATGCGTTTGTAGCTCAGCTGGATAGAGCAACTGCCTTCTAAGCAGTAGGCCCGGGGTTCGAGTCCCTGCAAGCGCGCTTGAGATCCTGTTGCAATATCTGCAGCAGGATTTTTTGTTATATTATTGTTTGAAATGAGGTGTACTATGAAACCGCTGCTTCCTCCGCTTCTTAAACACGGTGATACTATTGGTATATTCAGTCCGTCTGTCCCGGCTACTGCCGATTATGAAAGCGCTTCGGTCCGAGCTGAAAGATTTCTATGTGATCTCGGATATAAAGTCAGACGTGGTATACTGTGGGGCAAAAGCTCATCGTATAAAAGCGGAACAGCCGCAGAACGTGCTGCGGAGTTCAATGCTCTGTTGTATGATGATGAAGTTGAATGTATTATGGCAGCTATGGGCGGCTTTGTTTCCAATGGTATGCTTCCTTATATTGATTATGATTACTTTTCTGCTCACCCTAAGATAGTTGTTGGTATGTCTGATGTAACATCACTGCTTATGGGATTGTATTCAAAAACCGGTGTGACCGTTTACTACGGTCCGAACTTCGTGACCGGGTTTGCAAGACAGCGCAGTTATGCTGAATTTTCGCTTAAAGCGTTTGAAAATGCGGTTAATCGCAGAGACAGGTACTATCTGTCGCCGCCGGATCATTATTCGGATGAACTTATTGACTGGAATGCAATTTCCACGGAAGAAAAGATAATACCGAATGAACTTATCACATTATGCGGCGGAAAGGCAAAAGGCAGACTTATCGGCGGCAATATGAACACTCTGACATCGGTGTGGGGAACACCTTATATGCCTGAGATTAGGGAAGGTGATATATTATTCCTTGAAAATACGGAAGAATGGGCCGGATATGTCGAAAGATATGCTGCTTGGCTGAAAATGTGCGGTGTATTTGATAAGATAGGCGGTCTTATAATCGGCAAACACAGGTGTTTTGACAGCTGCGGCACCGGTAAAAGAGCATATGAGATACTTCTCGAAACAATAGGCGAACCTCATTTTCCCGTTCTTGCCGAGTTCGATTGCTCTCATTGTGCACCTATGCTGACTATGCCTCTTGGTGTCACTGCAGAACTTGATGCAGATAGGAAAAATGTAACAATAGTATATGGTGATCAAGATGGATGAGATAAAAAAATTGCTGCTTGGTATGGGAAATGATGATTTTCGGGTCTTTCAGCAGCGTATCGTTAAAGTTCCGCTTGAAACTGTTATAGGTATAAAAACACCTGAACTCAGAAAAATCGCTAAGGCTCTTGTTCGTGACAGAAATGAAGAAAAGTTTCTATCCGATCTTCCTCATACTTACTTCGAAGAAAATCAGCTCCATGCATTTATATTATCGGAGTGTCGTGATTTTAACAAGGCTGTAAATGAAGTTGATAGATTTTTGCCTTATGTTGATAATTGGGCTACCTGCGATCAGCTTCGGCCAAAGTGCTTTAAGAAGAATCATGGTCAGCTGATCTCTTATGTAAAGAGATGGCTTGGTTCCGAGCATATTTATACTGTCAGATTTGCAATGGGTATGCTTCTTGTTCATTTCCTTGATGACGATTTTTCGGATGAATACCCGCTTCTTGTTTCCTCCGTTGATTCTGATGAGTATTATGTCAATATGATGCAGGCGTGGTATTTTGCTGAAGCGCTTGTAAAGCAGCAGGAAAGAACGATATATTATTTTTCTGAGAAAAAGCTTTCAAAGTGGGTAAATAATAAGGCTATTCAAAAAGCAAGGGAAAGCTTCCGGATATCACCCGAACTGAAAGATAAGCTTCTTGAATATAAAATGTGAACTTTATATTGTTAAATATATGTCAATTTTGAAAAAAAGCACTTGATTTTTTCTGAGAGATGATATATAATAGTAAATGAACGGTTTTTCCGTCAGTGTAGTTTATTATTGGGGAATTTCCCCTGAAAATTTAATCAGAGAGGATGTCAGTGATATGGCAGGATTAAACAAGGTAACAGTTGACGACATTAGCGTTAAGGGCAAGAAGGTTCTTGTTCGTGTTGATTTCAACGTTCCGCTGAAGGACGGCGTTATCACCAACGACAACAGAATAACCGCAGCTCTGCCTACGATCAATAAGCTCGTTGAAAACGGAGCTAAGGTCGTTCTTTGCTCGCATCTCGGCAAGCCGAAGAACGGTCCCGAGGATAAGTTCTCACTCGCACCTGCTGCTGCAAGACTTGCAGAGCTTGTAAACACTAAGGTTACTTTTGCTAAGGATGATACAGTTGTAGGCGACAATGCCAAGAAGGCTGTTGCTGAAATGGCTGATGGCGAAATAGTTGTTCTTGAGAACACAAGATTCCGCGGCGCAGAAGAGACCAAGAACGGCGAAGGATTTGCAAAGGAACTTGCTGACCTCGTTGATGATGAAGTATTCGTAATGGATGCTTTCGGCTCTGCACACAGAGCACACGCTTCTACTGCCGGTGTTACTAAGTTTGTAAAAGAAACTGCAGTTGGTTACCTCATGCAGAAGGAAATCAACTATCTTGGTAATGCAGTTGAAGATCCTGTAAGACCTTTCGTTGCTATCCTTGGCGGTGCTAAGGTTGCTGATAAGCTCAATGTTATATCAAACCTCATTGAAAAGTGCGATACACTTATCATTGGCGGTGGTATGGCTTATACATTCCTGAAGGCTCAGGGCAAGGAAGTAGGCACCTCGCTCGTAGACGATACCAAGATCGACTACTGCAAGGAAATGATTGCTAAGGCTGAGGCTGCAGGCAAGAAGCTCCTTCTCCCTGTTGATACTGCAGTTGCAGCAAGCTTCCCTGATCCTATCGATGCTGAAATTGCTGTAGAGAACGTTGCTTCTGACAGCATTCCTGCTGACAAGATGGGTCTTGACATCGGTACTAAGACTGCTGAGCTTTATGCTGAGGCTGTTAAGTCCGCTAAGACTGTTGTTTGGAACGGACCTATGGGCGTATTTGAGAACCCTGTACTTGCTAAGGGTACTATAGCTGTTGCTAAGGCACTTGCTGATACTGATGCTACAACTATCATCGGCGGCGGTGATTCTGCAGCTGCTGTTATACAGCTTGGCTTTGCTGATAAGATGAGCCATATATCTACCGGCGGCGGCGCTTCGCTTGAGTATCTTGAAGGCAAGGTACTTCCCGGCATAGATGTTATTGCTGACAAGTAATCAATCGGTCATACACGGGACGGGGCGGTCATCGTCCGTCCCGTTTTATGATTATATAAGGATTATAAGGGGAAATGACAGTAATGAATCCATATTATGCGTCGCTTATGATGATGAGCGATAATGCTTTCGGAAAAACAGGAGTGCTTGACAAATACGGCAATGTTTTAGGTATTGTATTGTTGGTATTTGGACTGATCATGTTAAGTGCAGCACTTAAAGTCAGAAAAATGGGCAGTTTTTATCTTGAGGCTTTTAATAATGAGCCTGTGATCCTGGATAAGGGATTTAAACCTTTTACAGCTGAGATAAAAGATCACAGAACTCAGGAATTCGGAAGTATGAAGCTTTCGGAGATGCTTGTTGAATTTTCACTTGATGGTGAAGTTTACAGCAAATGGACACCGGATCTTGGATTTGAGGGTACTGTCAACATCGAATTTAATCCTGATGATCCTTCTGATTTCTATATCACTGATAAGATCGAAAGTCCGGTTGAGGAAGAATCAACTAATATTACCGAAGATGGTGAAGTAGTTGAGGAAGACACTTCTAAGCCTGTAAATAAAGCGTTTATTGGTATGCTCGGACTCGCTGTATTCCTTATGGGAATTGGTATAGCTTTTCTGTATGATTTTTATTTTATAAAGTAATAGTATGAGAAAATGTTTAAAAGTCGTCGGAAAGATTTTGCTTGGGCTGATGGCAGTTGTTGTATTGCTTACCGCCGTATTGAAACTCTACGATGTTTATAAGAAACCCAAGGAAGCGTATCTGCGTGCCCCGCTTGGTGAAATCATAGAGTGCGATAAGGGAAAAATGTGCATATACTGCAAAGGAACCGGAAATAAAACCATTTTATTTCTTTCGGGCTGCGGCACTCCTTCTCCTATTCTTGATTTTCGTTCTCTTTACTCACTTCTTGATGATGAATACAGAATTGTAGTAATAGAAAGATATGGCTATGGTTCAAGCGATATTGTGGATGGTGAAAGAACTTCCGAAATTATGCTTGAAGATGACAGAAATGCTCTTGAAAAGGCAGGAATTAAAGCACCATATATATTATGTGCTCATTCGTTGGCAGGTCTTGAGGCTGTAAGTTGGTCTCAGCTATATCCTGATGAGGTGGAGGCTGTCGTAGGTCTTGATATGTCGCTTCCAAATGCTTATGATAATGTTGATACTGATATCCCGAAGGCGGGCGAATTGCTGATAAGTTTTCTTGCAGGCAACGGCTATCTCAGACTGCCGCCTGTTTATAGTCAGTTTGATGCTCTGAATAATGGCAGTCTTTCTGATGAAGAAAAAGAACAGTTTAAAGCTGTATTCTATTCAGTGGGATACAATAAGACTGTTATGCGGGAGTCTGCCGATCTTAAAAAGAGCATAGAATTGACAGATCAACATGAAAAGCCTGATGTTCCAATGCTTTTATTTGTTTCTGATGATCCCGAACCAAGCTGGCATGAAGCTCAGCACGAATACATTGCGGGACGACAAGACAGCAGATATATAGAGCTTGACTGCGGACATTATGTACATGATCATCAGTATCAAAGGATCAGTGAGGAAATGAAAGAGTTCATTAATGAACTTGCTTCATAATAATGGCAATTGTATCCGATATCGGATAAAAAATAATAAGGAGAAATTAGCATGAAAAAAGATGTAAGAAAGGCTATAATCGCCGGAAACTGGAAAATGAACAAAACTCGTCCCGAAGCTAAGGAGCTTCTTGAAGCAATCAAGCCTCTCGTGGCAAATGCTGACGGCAAGGTCGAAGTCATCGCTTGCGTACCTTTTACTAACCTTGAAACTGCTGTTGCAGCTACCGCAGGCAGTAATGTAAAGGTTGGCGCTGAGAACGTTCATTTCGAGAAGAGCGGTGCTTTCACCGGAGAGATATCTGCTGATATGCTCGTTGAAGTTGGCGTTGAATATGTTGTGATCGGACACAGCGAAAGAAGACAGTACTTCGGTGAGACCGACGAGACTGTAAACAAGAGAACTGTTGCTGCACTTAATGCGGGTCTTAAGCCTATCGTATGCGTTGGCGAGCTCAAGTGGGAGCGTGAGTGCAATATCACCGAAGAGGTCATCGCACGTCAGATCAAGCTTGATCTCTGGAGCCTTACTGCTGAGCAGGTAAAGAATGTTGTTATCGCATATGAGCCTGTTTGGGCTATCGGTACAGGCCTTACTGCTACTCCCGATCAGGCAGAAGAGGTTTGTGCATTTATCCGTGCACAGCTTGCTAAGCTTTATGATGAAGCAACTGCTGAGGCTGTGACTATTCAGTATGGCGGTTCTATGAATGCAGGCAACGCTGCTGAGCTTCTTGCTAAGCCCAACATTGATGGCGGTCTTATCGGCGGTGCTTCACTTAAGGCTCCCGATTTCAATACTATCGTTCAGGCTGCAGTAAACGGCTGATACGATACATAAACAAATATTATGGGACACTTCGGTCAGACTGTACTGTCTGCACCGGAGTGGCTTTATAATAATCATTTATTATCCCTGCATTCCGTGCTTATAAAAAGCTGTAATTTTTTGAGTCACGAATGTAATTGTTTTATGTTGTTTAAAATGTAAATTGCTCTGCGGTTGAGTTCGTGATCGCACGATTGAATTTCATGTCCATGGACTTCTCCGTGGCAGGGCAGAGTTTTTCATATTTTGATCAAAAGCCGTGATCATTGTATAAAAAATGACCCTGTTTTTGTAGCAGGGTATAATATTTGATCATATTCGGTAAGGAGAATAATTATGTCAAAAAAACCTGTTGCACTTATCATCATGGATGGTTTTGGTTATAATCCCGACAGCTATGGTAATGCTATAGCTGCAGCTAAAACACCTAACCTTGATAAGTATTTCGCTTCATGTCCTCATACTCTCATCGGCGCAAGCGGACTGGATGTCGGTCTGCCTGACGGTCAGATGGGCAACTCTGAGGTCGGTCACACAAATATCGGTGCAGGCCGTATAGTATACCAGATGCTGGTCAAGATATCCAAGGATATCAAGGATGGTGTGTTCTTTGAGAACAAGGCTATACTTGCAGCTATGGAAAACTGTAAGGCTAAAGGCAGTGCGCTTCACCTGATGGGTCTGCTTTCTCCGGGCGGTGTACACAGCCATATGGAGCACCTCTTCGGTCTGGTTGAAATGGCTAAGAAGAATGGCCTGGATAAGGTATATATCCATGCATTTCTTGATGGACGTGATGTTCCTCCTTCTTCTGCAACAGAGTATATGGAGGAAACTGTTGCTAAGCTTAATGAGATCGGTGTCGGCAAGGTAGCGACCGTTGCAGGCCGTTACTATGCAATGGACAGAGATAATGCCTGGGACAGAGTTGAGAAGGCTTATGCTGCTATGGTATATGGCGAGGGCATCAAGGAGACCGACCCTGTACAGGCAATAAAGAATTCTTATGCTAATGAAGTAACTGACGAGTTCATGCTGCCTGCTGTTATTGAGGGCGGTGAGTCTATCAAGGCTGACGACAGCGTTATCTTCTTTAACTTCCGTCCTGACCGTGCAAGACAGATCACCCGTGCTTTCGTTGATCCTGAGTTTAAGGGATTTGAGAGAAAGAACGGTTTCTTTAATGTTAACTTTGTCTGCATGGCACAGTACGATGCGACCATGCCTAACGTAAGTGTTGCATATCCTCCCGAGCAGCTTGCGATGACTATGGGCGAGTATATATCCAAGCTCGGTAAGACACAGCTGCGCATCGCTGAAACACAGAAGTATGCACACGTTACATTCTTTTTCAACGGCGGTGAAGAAAGACAGTTTGAGGGTGAGGATAGAATACTTATCAAGTCTCCCGATGTGGCTACTTTTGATATGAAGCCTGAAATGAGCGCATACGAAGTTTGCGATGCAGTATGTAAGGCTATCGAAGAAGACAAATATGATGTTATCATCCTCAACTATGCTAACTGTGACATGGTAGGTCACACAGGTGTATTTGATGCAGCTGTTAAGGCTGTCGAAGCTACTGACGAGTGTGTAGGCAGAATGACCGAGGCTATACTGGCTAAGGGCGGCGCTGCACTTATCACAGCAGACCACGGAAATGCTGATAAAATGATGGAAGCTGACGGCAGTCCGTTTACTGCGCATACAACCAACCTCGTTCCTCTGATCGCTGTAGGAGTTGAGGGTCAGCTTGCGCAGGAGGGCGGTGTACTCGCTGATCTGGCTCCTACTATGCTGGACATCATGGAGGTTCCTAAGCCTGAGGAAATGACAGGAAAGTCTCTTCTTATCAAGTAATTTTATCAGGTGATGATCGTATAAGGCTGTGCTGAGGTGCAGCCTTATATATAAGACTTGGGTTAGCCAATACTAACTATTTGTGCATATTGTTTTATATGATTTTTTAGCAAATATGTATAACATAGGGTTAGCTATTGCTAATTATATTAATGTTTGTCGTTATCGCTATTGCGAGAATATATAATTACAGAAGTTGCATGAACTTCTGTAAAAAATACGAAAGGAAATGATTATCATGAGCATGAAACTGGTACTTATCCGTCACGGTGAGAGTGAATGGAACAAGGAAAACAAGTTTACCGGCTGGACGGACGTTGAACTGTCTGAAAACGGAGTTGAAGAAGCAAAGAAGGGCGGACGTGCACTTAAGGAAGCAGGCTATGATTTCGATCTTTGCTATACCTCCTATCTTAAAAGAGCGATTCACACACTTAATAACGTTCTTGCCGAAATGGACAGAGAATGGCTTCCTGTAGTAAAGAGCTGGAAACTCAATGAACGTCACTACGGTGCTTTACAGGGTCTGAATAAGTCTGAGACCGCCGCTAAGTACGGAGAGGAACAGGTCAAGATATGGAGAAGATCTTTTGATATTCCTCCTATGGCATTGACAGAAGATGATGAAAGAAACCCTGCTAAAGATCCAAAATACAGAGATGTAGATCCAAAGGAACTTCCTCTTCAGGAAAGTCTTAAGGATACTATCGCAAGAGCTGTTCCTTACTTTGAGGAGGAGATAAAGCCTCAGATGAAGGCAGGAAAGAGAATTGTTATAGCTGCACACGGAAATTCTCTTCGTGCTCTTGTTAAGTTTTTCGATGATCTTAGTGATGAGGAAATAATCGGAGTAAATATTCCCACAGCAGTACCGCTGGTATATGAATTCGATGATGATTTTAAGGTTATCGGTAAGGAATATCTGTGTGATCCCGATGAATTGGCAGCCAAGATGGCAGGTGTTGCAAATCAGGGCAAGGCAAAGTAAATAATTACATATACCGCTCCTTTTAGGGGCGGTTTTTCATATTGCACATTATTTGTGCATATAGATTATACTGAGGTGGTGCTATGAGGATCAGGACAAAAGGTGGAAAGCCATTTTCTGATATGATATCTGTTATTCTGTCATCTTTAAGCGGTTTTGCTGCTGTATTTATTTTCATTCTTGCTGTCGGATGGTTGATGACAAAAATAGATATTTCCGAACAGATAAAATCATTAATTCTTTCACTTGGACTGTGTATTGGTGCTTTTGCGGGCGGCTTTATAGCATCACACAGAAGAAAACAAAGCGGTTTACTAATGGGTATTCTATGTGGGCTTTTGATGTTTGGAATAATATTTGTAATTTCATATTTATTCGCAGGTGCGGCAGGTGGATTCAAAGCCTCCACAAAACTGATAATTACACTTATCAGTGCCGGTGCGGGTGGGATCGCCGGAGTAAATACTCATGGGAGATGGTTCAGACTCAAATGAAAATATTTATGTGACGTTCATATAAAATTCATATAATGCGGTTCGAAATATGGTATAATAAAGAAAATATGAGATACGGAGGTATGGACCATGAAGCATATCAAGACCATCAACAAGGCAAACCTCAAGCAGTCTGCTGCTAAGGGCGGTTGTGGTAACTGTCAGGCATCCTGCCAGTCTGCTTGCAAGACTTCCTGCACTGTTGCAAATCAGAAGTGCGCAAAGGATGAGGATTGATCTTAATTTGATCGTGCATAATCGAATGGGACATTCCCCGAATGTCCCTTTTTTCTTTGTATATTGGAGGAAAGTTGAAAATGATTCATAAGTTTATCCAGAACGGTATGTATATTGTTCTTGATGTCAACAGCGGAGGAGTTCACATCATAGATGAACTCACCTATGATGTTCTTGATTATGTTAGTGAACCTGTTCCTGATAAATGTCCCGAAGAGGCAATAAAGGCTTTAGCGGAAAAATATCCTGAGAATGAAATCGTTGAGGCTTTTGACGAAATCAGATCTCTTGCTGATGATAAGATTTTGTTTTCTGAGGATGATTACGAAAAGTATGCAGAAACTTCTGTTGCATCTCCTGTCAAAGCACTTTGTCTGCTTATATCTCAGGACTGCAATATGTGCTGTGAATACTGTTTTGCCAGCAAAGGTGACTATGGTAAGGGCAGAATGCTCATGGATCTGGAGACAGGTAAAAAGGCCATAGACTTTTTAATAGAAAAATCTGCTAACCGCCGTGCTCTTGAGATCGACTTCTTTGGCGGAGAACCACTGATGAATTTTAAAGTCGTAAAGCAGATAGTTGAATATGCCCGCGAACAGGAAAAAATCCATAACAAAAATATTAAGTTCACCCTGACTACAAATGGAGTTCTTCTTAATGATGAGATAATCGAATTCCTTAATAAGGAAATGTATAACGTTGTTCTTTCGGTAGATGGCAGAAAATGCGTTAATGACAGAGTAAGAAAGACTAACAACGGAAAAGGAACTTATGATATTTTTATGCCTAAGTATAAAAAACTTGTTGAAGGTCGCGGCAACAAGGATTGGTATGTTCGTGGTACATTTACCAAATACAACCTTGATTTTACTGAAGATGTTATGAGTCTTTTCAATGAAGGTTTTGAACAGATTTCTGTTGAACCTGTTATGGCGCCTGCTGATATGCCTTATGCTATTACTGAAGAAGATCTTCCGAAAATCTTTGATGAGTATGATCGTCTTGCTAATAAGATCCGTGAGATAACTGCGCAGGGTAAATTTATAAACTTTTTCCATTTTATGATGGATCTTGATCAGGGTCCTTGTGTAATAAAGAGACTTAAAGGCTGTGGCTGCGGCAATGAATATGTTGCAATTTCTCCTGATGGTGATATTTATCCCTGTCATCAGTTTGTAGGCATTGATGAGTACAAAATGGGTTCGATTTTCGACGGTTCATTTGATACTGATATGAAAAATGATTTCTCATGTGCTCATGTTTACTCTAAGCCTGCTTGCCGTGAATGCTGGGCCAAGTTCTATTGTTCCGGCGGATGCAATGCAAATAACTACTTATATAAAGGTGATATCCGTACCTCGCATGAGATCTCATGTGAGATCGAAAAAAAGCGTGTTGAGTGCGCTATAGGTCTTAAAGCAGAGAAAATGCTTGAAGATGCGGAGTGATTTTTTATGAGTATATTCAGGAAGGATAAACATAAAGGATCTGTTCCTGCTGATTGTTTGGGTCTTGAGGTCAGAATTGAGTCAAGTACTTGTACAGGCGAAAAGACTATCGGGTTTTATGACCCCGATTCCAGACAATTAAAGTACAGTGAGCTTGTTCGTTCACAAACAGATGTAGATTCATTCTGTGAAAAATACGGTGTGGATCTTTCTGAATAAAATATAATATCAATTTTAAAGGACCCGTGAGCTGTTTTGACTCACGGGTCCTTTGGTATTTAGCTTAATATAATGCATGGATCCATTTTGCAGCGATCCTCTTCCAGAAACCAAGCATGGAGAATATCTCTTTTTTGGCCTTATAGAATATGATTCTTGAGTGTGCCGCTTCTTCTTCATCTGCATTATAATCGCTCATATATGCTGTGATAGCAGGCTCTGATAGCTGTATGAATACAGTACTTAATCCGGGCGAAAGCTGTTCAAGGTCACCACTGAGACGAGATGACAACTGTGCATCAGTAAGATTTTCTGCATTGCTTATTCCCAATAGTGAAATATACTTCATAAATGCTGTGTAGCAAGATATTACAGATCTGTTTGGATCTTTACTATTGATATTTTTTTCGAGTTTATCAAGTTTAGTATGTCTTCGGACAGATATTGACAGAGCAGCAATTACGATCAATACAGCCATTATTCCCAAATATATAAGCTGGGTCCTGCTTATTGAAGATGGTCCGCTTTCTCCATCTCCTCCGCCATCTTTTCCGTTTCCGGCATCGGTTGGGGGAGTGATCGCTTTTGAGCTGTTAACATTACTGTTCTTTGAATTGTCTGGTTTTGATGAAGAATCGTCTTTCTTTGAACTTGAATTGTTGTTGATGTCTGTTTTTGAACTGTTGTCTTGTTTTGATTCTGCATTACTTGAACTGTCATCGTTATGCTTTATGTTTCTTTCCTCGTCTGTAAGATTAGGATTATGACCCTCAGTATAACTGTTTGTAAATTCAAGAGGATACCACCCGTATCCCGGAATAAATACTTCACACCAAGCGTGAGCGCATCGGTCAGTAACTTTTATATTTCCGTTTTCGTTTTCCGAGTATTGTTCCGGCTCTATGACATATCCTTCGACGTATCTTGCAGGAATACCAAGTTCTCGCATGAACATTACTCCTGCAGAAGCAAAATAGGTACAATACCCTTTTTTCTGCTCTGTTAGAAAATATGCAATAAAGTCGCTGCCTTCGGGAGTTATTCCTGGCGCGGTATCGTATTTCAGATTATCACGGAAATAGCTGCATACAGCATTGTATTTTGAGAGGAGTGTATGCTCCGATGTGACACCTATATTTTTAATTATATTGTCAAGGACCGGTTTTAGATTATCAGGAACATACAGATATGATTCATCAAGATTTGAGAAAATATAATCATCATAGAATGTATATTCATTCTGATAGTATCCGTCGTGGGCATTTTCAATATAATAGTTTATTATTGAATTCCAGGTTTTAAGTTCGGGAAGTGAATATTCAAAAATGTTGTTTGATGATGTTTTTTGGGGAGATACCATTCCGTCGAAATCCTGTTCTTTGATATTATCACTTTTGAAGTATGCACACGCATACGGCGCATAGATAAGATCATTATTTGCATTTATGTTTTGTATGCTGATTTTTTTGGTTTGAGCATCCGGATATAGATAATTGTTATACTGTATGAAGTCATAGTCAAGTATACTATATCCATCGCCTTTAAATGCTTTCAATATGCTTTTATCTGCCCTTTCGGGATTCCATGCATTTGAACGATAGTTCTCGGCTGAATATCCGCGCAGATAAAGCGGCATTTTAAGAGGCTCCGAGACCTGAACTTTCAGTGAAGTTGTTCCTTTGAAGTGTATATCATTATACAGACCAAGTTTTCCGCCGTTTGTTCCGCCTACCGCTTTTTCTCGACCGGGGATCTTTGCTGTACCGTTTTCTATTTTATCAGAGATATCCTGTGTAACGTCACGGAATTTCATTGAAAGATCACGGCGCATATCTTTAAGATTTTCGGGGCGGTAATTATGTGTAACCGCAGCAGTGATCGCTGTTACAGCAAATACGCTCGCAGTTATTATCAGCATAAATGCAGATGCGGAGCTGAAAAACTTTCTTTTAATGTTTTCGTTGGTAAGGTAAAATGTTTTCTTTTTTAAATATACAGCAAATGTATTGTTGTTTGTCCTCTTTTTTGTTGTATGATTTACAAGGCTTATAGAGAGAATAACTATCCAGCCTGCAACCATAAAAACAACAGTCCAGTTGTACGGTTCCCAGCCCCAAAACGTTCCAAGCTCAAACACTGGAAATGTTTCCAGAAACATGATCGGAAAATTTATGTAGTAAATACAGCATATAGACAGCATAAGCGTCAAAAGAAATGCTAATGCAAGTAAAAACGATTCGATCTGTCCTTGTTCAATATCTTTTATCTGCTGTGCAAAAAGAGGAGTGGAAAAATCCGCACGTTTTGAATATACATATACAGTGTACATGAATCCTTTGACTGCGTCGCCAATATTCATCACTATGTATATTGAATTAATAACAAGGCTGATTATTCCAATTGCTTTGAAAAATGGCTGTTTCATTGATGAGATCAGCGCAGATACAGCAGTAAGTATTACTGCAAACCAGACTACTGTTCCGTTGGTTATGAGATAATCGTTAGTATCTCCGTTCAGAAAGCCCTGTAACATATATATTACCGAAAGGGCTGACATGATAGTTACTGCAAGCTGTATAACAGGAAAGAATGCAGAAGCCGGCGAAGAAAGGTTAAGGTCGACATCCGATCTGACCGATATGCCGCTTCCGCAATGGATCCTTCCGTCATATGCAGTGGATTTATTTCTTTTATTCATTAATAGATCTCCTTAAAGAGCAAATTCCGCAATGGACTGCTCTATCCTGTCTTCAGACACAGGGATTATATCTATATCACTGCTTTCGCTCTGCATTTCCGATAGATTATTTGATCCGCAGAGAAGTACAGTATATCGTGCGGCAAGTCCTGATGATGACAGAACTGCCGATGCTTTGTCAGTGAATTCAGAGCATACAAGTATAAGGTGTCCGTATTTATTATTTGTTTCATCATAAGCCGCTGCTGCGATCGTACTCATATCAGGCTGAGATGCCATATGGCAGTTAAGAATAGCAGCAGATGCATCAAGAAGTGACTGATCATCGCTCACCTGCATTTCGCAAAGATCTCCGCTCAGATCATCATAACAAGCAACTCTGTGTCTTTTTTCATTCTCCTGAAGAAGAGAAGAGAGGGAAAAAGACAGAGAAATAATAGTATCATAAGTATATGCAGGATCTTCTGAGAGCTCGCTTATATATGTATCCACAAGGATCAGAAAGTTGTCTGTCAGAGGCAGTGAGTAATCCTTTACCATAAGGTTATCCGTTTTTGCTGTCAGCTTCCAGTGTATCCTTGTCATTCTGTCGCCGTCGGCATATTCTCTTATAGCAAATATTTCGGAAGGATCATCTCCGGGTTTGTCAGGAGAGAAAATGTCACTGTCGATGGATAGGTCATTATAATCAGCTATAGGATTAGTGAGTTCAAAGGCTTCGGGCATTATCATTACAGAATTATTGTCCTGATAGATATTTGCTTTTCGTACATTCATTCTTGTCAGCTTCAGCATATCGAAAAGCTTTACCTTTTTGACAGTACAGTTCACTGTTCCCAGATGTTCGCATATAAAATTGGTTGAAAGATTCTGAACGTTATTGGGAAAGATGGGAGTATTTATTTTCAGTTGTTCGGTGTTTCTTGATGATGTGACTGTATAGTCAATAGTGATCTCTGCACTTGGAACAGGTATCAGTGAACGGTTGTATATCATGATATTTACAGGCACAGCCTGTCCTATCGTTGAGGTTGTTCTGTCAATGTTTACAACAAAGTTGAGCTTTGATCTTACATACAGGTTGAAAATAAAAAGTACGATAGGCATAAGCGTTAGAAACACAAGCATCATCAGCGACAGTACACCTTCATACAGAATGTAAAAAAACACCGATACGATCAAAAGTGTAATATATATAAATAGCATTGCTGTGTCCTCACACCCTGACTTTGGGTACAGGCACTGATTTAATAACTTCTGTCAAAACGTGGTTTACATCCTGTCCGTTGATCTTGGCTTTGGGATTAAGTATTATACGATGTCCGCATACTTCCTTGAAAGCATACAGAGTATCATCAGGCAGAACAAAATCTCTGCCGTTAAGAAGCGCTGTTGCTTTTGTCATTTTCATAAGAGCTATAGTGCCTCTGGGAGAAAGACCGAGTTTTATAAACGGATGCTTTCTGGTAGCATTGGCAAGTGAAGCAACGTATTCAAATACCGGGTCTGAAACATATATGTCATCTGTTACAGCGACGGCTCTTGAAACCATTGATGCTGAAGCAACGGGATTTACCTCATCCACTGACACCTGTCTGTGTTTTGATTTCAGCATTTCTATCTCATTTTCCAGAGAAGGGTAGCCCATGGTAAGTCTTACGATGAATCTGTCCATCTGTGATTCGGGAAGCATCTGTGTTCCGATCGAACCGATAGGGTTCTGTGTAGCAATAACTATATAAGGATCGGGGAGATCATATGTAGTTCCGTCAACTGTAACTCTTCCTTCTTCCATTACTTCAAGAAGTGCCGACTGGGTCTTTGATGAAGTTCTGTTTATCTCATCAGCAAGGAAGAGATTGGTCATTGCAGCGCCCTTTTTATACTCGAACTTATTTGTATCTCTGTTGAGCACCATGAAACCGGTTATATCTGTAGGCAGTACATCAGGTGTGAACTGTACTCTTTTATAATCAAGCGAAAGTGCTTTTGATAATGCAAGCGCAAGTGTTGTTTTTCCTACGCCCGGAATATCTTCGATCAGTACATGGCCGCCTGCAAGTATAGATAACAATACCTTAATAATGATGTCATCTTTTCCTATTATGACTTTTTTGATCTCTCTGATGACCTTATGGCACATATCAAGTACCTGTTTCTGTTCCGGTGAAAGTTCATTCTGCATAGTTTTTTGTCTCCTTTTTCAGATATGATTACATACACTTTAATTATATCATGCTTTTCGTGAAAAATCAATACGTTATACAGTGAAATTCTTATGGAACACTCATTTTTTTCACGAATAATTGTATGTGTATATGCATATTATTAGATAACTAAAAAATGAAAGGACATAAAAAATGAAATCAAAGTTAAATGAAGCGCTGTCTGTACTGCCTGACAGACTTAAACGTTCGGTGTTATCATTGAACGAACGTGAGCAAATGGATGTGAGTGAACTTAGGATGAGAAAAGGCAAATGGTTTTCTGCAGTGCTTTACGGCAAGGAGTATTTTATATGCAGTGATGGAAGGCTTATGACAGAATGCAGCGATGCTTGTAATGTTTTAGATGAAGATATTGCATTTACTTTCAGAAAAGCTTTCAATGGGTCTGTTCATGCATATCCTCGTGAGATGTCTGAAGGCTTTATAACAATTTGCGGAGGAAATCGTGTTGGTTTCTGTGGTACAGCCGTATTTGATGAGTCGGGTAAAAATATTGAAAGTACATCGAATATCTCATCATTAAATATTCGTATATCCAAAGAGATCAAAGACTGCTCCGATCCGATATATTACAGGGTGTTTAAGGACGGCCTTTGTTCGGTGATCATATCATCTGCTCCTTGCGGCGGAAAGACTACAGTTATCCGTGATCTTGGCAGAAAACTATCTGAAGCATATAAGGTCTGCATCATAGATGAACGCGGAGAGATCGCTTCCGTACACAATGGTATTCCACAGTGTGATGTTGGTGCAAGAACAGATGTATTCAACAGATATCCGAAAACAACGGCGATCATTACGGCAGTAAGAGCATTATCGCCCGATGTCATAATCTGTGATGAGATCGGACAGGCAGTTGAAATCGATGCATTAAGATATGCTTATACATCAGGAGTAAAGCTTATCTGTACTTGTCATGCATCTGATATGAATGATCTGACAAGCAGACCCGTTGCGGGAAAGCTTATAAAAGAAAAAGCGTTTGATGCAGCAGTATTTCTTGGGACAGGCAGTATGTGCGGCAAGATCATATCAATTGATAAATTAAAATAATGAAGCTGACAGGTATTTTGATATTACTTATTTGTTCTGCATTGACCGGAGATCTTTTTGCTGCATATTTCAAAGGAAAATACGAACTTCTCGCGGTCACTTCGAGATTTCTGCTGGAATGTGAACTGATCATGGATTATAAAGCACCTGCAGTTCCTGATATGCTGAATGATATAATGTCTTCAGGTATAAAACTGCCATATTTTATTGAAAAATGCAAAACTGACAGTGGTGCTGAAGATGTGATCAAGGTACTGTCTGCTGATAACTGTTTTGATAGGAATGACCGAGAACGGCTGTGCGAGTTCTTCGCTTGCATTGGACAGTCTGACAAAAAAGGTGAAATAAAAAAGATATCATCTGTTCGTTCGTATTTTGATATCAGAGTACAAGAGGAAAGAGCAGTTACAGAAAGAAAGGTGCATCTTTTTCACATATTAGGTGTACTTGGCGGAGTATTTATCGCTGTAATGCTTGTATGATTCGGGAGAATAAAATGGAAATTGAGCTGATCTTTAAAATAGCGGCAGTCGGAATGATAGTTGCAGTTCTTGTACAGCTGCTCAAACGGTCTGAACGTGACGACCAGGCGATGATGACAGCGCTTGCCGGACTTATCGTTGTATTAATGATGATCGTTGAACGTATAGCTGTACTTTTTGATACGATCAGGGCACTGTTTGGATTTTGAAAATGGATGTTATTACTGTAATTCTTTTTTGTATAGCTTCGTCTGTTCTGATTAGTACTGTAGGTGTTTCCGGCAATAATATCAAACTGCTTTGTTCGATCGCTGCTGCATCGCTTGTTGCAATAAGATTTCTATCTTCTCTTTCATATCTTACATATGAGATAAGGTCGGTAATAGATGTATCGGGGATCGATGACAGCTATTATCGTATTATGTTTAAATGTCTTGGTATATGCTTTATAACGCAGTTTGGATGTGATTGCTGCAGGGAACTTGGCGAGAACGCAATAGCAGACCAGCTATTATTATTTGGAAAAGTATCACTACTTATAACATCTCTTCCTCTGTACGGTGCTGCTGTGGACCTGATACGGTCATTGATCCTGTTCTGATGGTGTTTGTATGAAAAAAAGACTGATTTCTTTCTTGTTATGTATAGCTTTTGCTTCCGTTACATCTATTAAATGTTTTGCATATGAGTCTATCGAAGACTATAAGATATCTTTGGATGAAAAAGTCGTATCTGCTTTAGGCGAAGATACCATAGAGGATCTTAATAACAATGGTTTTGAATATTCTGACCTGGCAGAAATGCCGATCGATAAGCTGATAGATTATGTTTTTTGTTCTATAAAGGATCAGATGAGTTTTCCTTTGGTGATATTAGCAAAAGTTACAGCAGTCCTGATAATCAACGCATTGGTCGAGAGTCTTACAGTAAAAGGCGAACTTTCAACGATTTTTGAAAGAATAGGAGTTCTTGGATGTTCCATAATAGTTTTTGATGGTGTATTAAAGTCGTTTGACAGCATTTGCGGATATCTTTGGAACATTCAGGATATAATGCGTGCTTATATTCCGATATATGCAACAGTGACCGCTGCATCAGGGGCATTCAGGGCGGGAGGAAGTTATTATGCCGGAAC